>JBGQGN010000006.1:0-21791 GCA_041497395.1 Methylomirabilia bacterium | reverse complement strand
GGTCCGTGCCGTGACGCCAGCCCGTCCCGGGAACCTCGTCGGGCCAGCGCGTCCGCCCGAGCCGCTCCCGGAGATCCTGCAGGACCCCGTCGGGAACGTGCACCGTGAACGGGCGGGGCTCGCCGGAAGTGCCCATCGCGCGCGGCTAGTATGCCTTGACCGTCCCCCGGCCAGGAGGGCAGAATGCGGCCCACCGATCGAGCCAGCCGGCCCGGGGAGGATCACACCCATGGCGGAACATCACCGGATGTTCGTCGACGGCGAGTGGATCGAGGCGGCCGACGGGGGCACGTTCGCGGTGTCCGACCCGGCGACCGGCGAGGTGATCGCCAGCGTCGCCGACGGCGGGCCCGCGGAGGCCGCGCGGGCCGTCGAGGCGGCGCACCGGGCCTTCCCGGCCTGGGCGGCGATGGCCGCCCGAGAGCGCGCCCCGATCCTCCACCGGATCCAGTCGCTCATGGAAGCCCACCGGGAAGACCTCGCCCTCCAGGTCACTCGCGAGAACGGGAAGCCCCTCGAGGAGGCGCGGCGCGAGGTCACGTTCGCCCTCGGTTACTTCGGCTGGTTCGCGGAGGAGGCCCGACGGGCCTACGGCGACCTCGTCCCCTCGCCCGCGCGGGAGAAGCGTCTGTGGGTGCTCCGCCAGCCGCTCGGCGTGGTGGCGGCCATCACGCCGTGGAACTTCCCCGCAACGATGGTACGCGGAAGGTCGCCCCGGCGCTGGCGGCCGGCTGTACCGTCGTCCTCAAGCCGGCATCGGCGACGCCGCTCACGGCCATCCTTCTGGCACGGCTCGCGGCCGCGGCGGGACTCCCGAAGGGCGTGTTCAACGTCGTGACCGGCTCCCGCTCGGCGCCCATCGGCAATGCCCTCGTCGAGCACCCGCTCGTAGCCAAGCTCGCCTTCACCGGCTCGACCGACGTCGGCAAGGCGCTGACGGCCGCCGCGGCGCGAACGCTCAAGCGCGTGTCGCTCGAGCTCGGAGGGAACGCCCCCTTCGTCGTCTTCGACGACGCCGATCTCGACGCGGCGGTCGAGGGGGCGGTGGCGATGAAGTTCCTGCGCGTCGGCGGGCAGTCCTGCATCTGCGCCAACCGGATCTTCGTTCAGGCGGCGATCGCGGACACGTTCGTCCCCCGCTTCGTCGATGCGGTCCGGGCCCTCCGGGTCGGCCCCGGCACCCAGCCGGGCGTCGTGGTCGGCCCGCTCATCAACGACGAGACCCGCCGGAAGGTGGACGAGCTGGTCCGGGACGCGGTCGCGGCCGGCGCCCGCGTGGCGGCCGGCGGCCATGCGCTCGACGGCGGCCCGCTCGCGCGCGGTCACTTCTACGCCCCCACCGTGCTCCTCGGCGCGCGTGACGACATGCGGGTCTGCCAGGAGGAGATCTTCGGCCCGGTGGCGCCGATCCTGACGTTCCGGACCGAGGCCGAGCTGGTGGAGCGGGCGAACGCCACGCGGTTCGGCCTGGCCGCATACGTCTACACGCGGGACCTCGGCCGGGCGACCCGCGTCGCGGAGGCGCTCGAGTACGGGCTCGTCGGCCTCAACGACGCCGCCGGCTACACCCACGAGGTGCCGTTCGGGGGCTTCAAGGAGTCGGGGCTCGGCCGCGAGGGCGGCCGCGAGGGGCTCGAGGAGTACCTGGAGACGAAGTCGGTCGTGGTCGGCCTGCCCCCGGCCCGGTAGGAAGCTCCGGTCGGCCGGTAAATCGGCCGGTAAATCGGCCGGTAAATCGGAAGGACGCTAGCGTCCCTGGCGGGCCGCGACCGCGAAGTCGAGGAAGTAGCGGTCGAGGTCCTCCAGCGTGGCTCCGTACTCGCGTCCGCCGCGGACGGCATCGCACAGCACCTCGCGCGCCCGCGCGATCTCCTTCAGCCGGCCACGCCAGCGCAGGTCGGCCAGGGTGAGATCCAGGAGCTCCAGCGCGCGCTCGAAGGCGGCGGTGCGCTCCTCCTCGGCACGCCGGCGACGCATCCGTCCCACTTCCGCCCCCACGTTGGCCAGCTGCTCGGCGAGGGACAGTCGCTGCCAGCGGCCGGCGGCGAGGCCCGGGTGACGGGGAGCTGGTGTGGTCATTCGCGGATCAGCCGGCTCACGATGTCCCGGATGCGCTCTTGCTGCGCGGCGTCCTCGACCGAGCGAGACCGGTTTCCCTGGGCAGGCCTGACGTTGATCATCGAGTCGAACTCGATGCGCTCGGCCCCCGCAGCGTCGGGATACAGGTTGATACCCCACAGATCCGACTGACGGGAGCCCTGATCCAGGAGAACCGCTTCCTCGTCGGCGTGGAGCTCTCCACCGAGAGCCATGATGCCCTGCTCGACGTCCACCACCGCCTTCACCATCTCGCCGAACTGCTCCCGCGCGCGTCTTCGCACCTCGTCGAGGGTGACGGATTCGCGGACGATCTCGATCGAAACGGGCATGGGGCTCCTGTCCGGCAACCGCCTCGCCGACGGATCGCCGAGCGATGCTATCTTGCTGGAATCCTCCCGGCAACCCCGGGCGATGACGACCGATCCCGGGCCACGAACCGCCGCATGTTGCCGACCGCTCGCCGGGTGGCGGGCTCGATGGCGAAGCCCGCGGCCTCGACCGTCCGCTCCGTGTCCCGGTTCGGCCGGCAGCCGCCGGCCACCCGGGTCCACGCGGGCTGGATCAGATCCTGCACTCGGGCGCGCCAGGGGCGGTCGGACCGAACGTGCTCCAGCATCCGGAGCACGCCTCCGGGGCGGAGCACGCGCCGGACCTCGCCGAGGCCCGCCTCCGGATCGTCGACGCTGCAGAACACGAGGCCGCTCACCACCGTGTCGAAGACCTGGCTCCGGAACGGCAGGGCCTCGGCCCGCGCCTGGACGAGCCGCGCGGCGGGGGCACGCCGGCGGGCGCGGCGGAGCGGGTCGAGCGCGGGGTCGACCCCCACGGTGGCGGCGGCGAGGAACGGCAGGTTCCGGCCGGTACCGCAGCCGAGGTCGAGGACGCGCCCGCGAGCGCCGTCACAGAGCCATCGGCGCCAGCGCTTGAGACCGGTCCACTCGGCGAGCGCGAGGGTCGCGTCGTAGAGCCACGGAATCTGCTCGAACCCCCGCACCGGCCGACGTGGGAGCGGCTCGCTCAGTGCATCAGGAAGCCACCGTCGACGGTGACCGCTTGCCCCGTGATGTACCCGCCGGCCGCGGACGCCAGGAAGACGATGACGCGGGCGACGTCGTCGGGGTTGGCCAGCCGGCCGAGCGGCACGGTGGCAGCGCGCTGCTTCATGAACTCGCCGGCGGCGAGACCCTGCTGGCGAACGCCGATCAGGTCGTCGAGCCGCCAGTTGAAGTCGGTGTCGACGATCCCCGGGCAGACCGCGTTGACGCGGACGCCGTGGCGGGCGAGGGCGCGCGCCGCCTGCTGCGTGAGCGAGAGGACCGCCGTCTTGCTGGCCGCGTACGGGGGCGAGAGGCTCGCCGAGCCGCGGCCGGCGATCGACGAGACGTTCACGATGGCGCCCGCGCCCTGGCGGATCATCACCGGCGCGGCCGCCTGCATGCAGAAGAAGAGGCCGCGCGCGTTGACGGCGAAGGTCTCGTCCCAGTCCCGCTCGGTCACCTGACCGAACGGGGTCGGCCGGATCACCCCTGCGTTGTTCACGAGGACGTCGAGCCGCCCCAGGCCCTCGGTGACGCGCGCGACCAGGCGCTCGATCTCCGGCACCGCCGACACGTCAGCCGGGACCGCGAGGACCTTCCGTCCGAGCGCGCGCACCTCGCCGGCCACCCGCTCGGCGGCGTCGGCGCGGAGGTCGTTGACGGCGAGGTCGGCGCCCGAGCGAGCCAGGGCGAGCGCCGTCGCCCGGCCGATCCCCTGCCCCGCCCCCGTGACGAGGGCGACCTGGCCCGCGAGCGACTCGTCCGCCGCCCTCTCAGGCACGGACCTTCTCCCGGCGCGCGCGCACGGCCTTCGCGAGGTCGTCCAGCACCGGGAGCGTGTCGTCCCAGGCGAGGCAGGCGTCGGTGACGCTCTGGCCGTAGGTCAGAGGCTCGCCGGGGCGGACGTCCTGTCGCCCCCCCACCAGGTGGCTCTCGATCATCACCCCGAAGACGTGGCGGAGGCCATCGGCGATCTGCCCGGCGAGGTCGCGGGCCACGGCGGGCTGCCGCGTGTGGTCCTTGCCGCTGTTCCCGTGCGAGCAGTCCACCATGATCCGGGGAGGCAGCCCGGCCCGAGTGAGCACCTTCGCCGTCTGCTCCACGTCCTCGGCGTGATAGTTCGGCCGCCGGTGGCCGCCGCGAAGGATCACGTGGCAGGTGTCGTTGCCGCGCGTGACCACGATGGCGGCCAGCCCCTGCTTCGTCACGGAGAGGAACTGGTGCGGGTGCATGGCCGCCCGGATCGCGTCGACCGCGATCTGGACGTTGCCGTCCGTGCCGTTCTTGAACCCCACCGGCATCGAGAGACCCGACGCGAGCTCGCGGTGGACCTGGCTCTCGGTGGTGCGGGCGCCGATGGCCCCCCACGACACCAGGTCGGCGATGAACTGCGGCGTGATGGTGTCCAGGAACTCGCATCCCGCCGGGAGACCCATGTTCGCGAGGTCGAGGAGAAAGCCCCGCGCCAGGCCTAGCCCATCGTTGATCGCGAAGCTCCCGTCGAGCCTGGGGTCGTTGATGAGCCCCTTCCACCCGACGGTCGTCCGCGGCTTCTCGAAGTAGACGCGCATGACGAGCAGGAGGTCGGCGGCAAGCCGATCGGCGGCGCCCCGGAGGCGCGTCGCGTATTCGCGCGCGGCCTCGACGTCGTGGATCGAGCAGGGCCCCACGACGACCAGCAGCCGGTCGTCCTCGTTGCGGAGCACGCGGTTGATCGCCTCGCGCCCCTCGGCGATCGTGTTGGACGCCTCCTCCGTGATCGCGAACTGCTCCATCAGGATGGCAGGAGGGATCAGCGGCCGGAGTCGCTCGATCCGGAGGTCGTCGGTCGGACGCAGCATCACAGCTCAATCTCCGCCTTGATCGGCAATGGTTTACGCCTCCAGGATTCCGTCGGCGCATGAGGTCCGCCGATGGCATCGGCCCGACCGCGGGGTCGGGCCGTCGTCAGAACTATAGGGGCAGGTCCGCCCTGCCGCAAGGTCCTCGGAACCTGGGGAAGCGTGAGGGGGCGCAGAGTAACGGAACGCCCCGCGGTCCGAGGCCGGTTGACGTCAGCGGATAGCCAGCGTGGCGGGGTCGATCCCCCCCAGCCCGTAGCGGCTCAGCAGCCGCAGCAGACCCCGGCTGTATCGGGAGGTCGTGGCGGCCCCGCTCGCCAGCAACCCGATGTGGCGCTCGATGTGATGCTGCACCCTCTCCCGGGCGAACCTCGATCCGTGCGCCATGAACGCTCGCCCGGACCGCATGAGGGCCGCGAGCCGCCCGTCGTAGAGGTAGGCCATCAGATCCTGCCAGGCGGCCAGCATCGCGGTCTGGACCTCTGCGTAGGAGGCGAGCGCCGAGGCGAGCTCGGCCGGTGACGGGGGCTTGCGCCGGCGAATCAGTGGACCGAGACCCTCGGCCACGAGCTCGGCCGAGCGCAAGGCGAGGAAGACCCCGGGCGAGAGCATGGGATCCACGAAGCCGAAGGCATCTCCCACCATCACCCAGCCGGGGCCGTGGCCGCGCCGGGAGATCAGCTGGTAGTTGGCGTAGGTGGCGACGCCCGTGACCCGTCGCCCCTCCCCGACGACGGAGCGGAGCCAGGGGTCCCGGGCAATGGCCTGATCGAGCCGCTCCTCCGGGGTGCGCCCGAGCGCCGCGGCGTCCTCCTGGCCCAGCACGATCCCCACCGACAGCCGATCCTCGAGCGGAATGCACCAGCTCCAGCCCGCCGGGCCGCGCGCGATGAGCACCTGCCCCGGCGCGTCGTCCCAGCGGAAGCTCTCGAAGTGGGCGAAGTGCGCCACGTCCTTTCGCGGCCCGAGATGGGCGCCGATTCCCAGCGCGCGGGCCCCGTGGCGGGCTCGGCCCGTCGCATCGACGATCAGATCGGGCTGACGGCCGCCCAGGGCCGGCGCCGCCGCCAGGGTCTCGGGCGCCAGGGCCAGCTCCGCTCCGGTGCCGTCGGCGAGCGCGCGCTCGAGCCGGGCCCGGCCGACCACGTGGTGGACGCCGGCCGCGAGGGCCCGGTCGCGCAGGGCCTCGTCGAAGCGCGGGCGCGGGATGTTGTAGGCGTACGGGAACACGGACGGCGCGAAGCGGGCGAACGTGAAGCTGAATCGGTCCGTCGGCGACCAGATGAAGGAGGCACCCGGCTTCACGCGGCTGAAGGCCGCCATCTCCTCCTCGACGCCGAGACGCTGGAGGATCGGCACGACGGCCGGCACGAGCGACTCCCCGACCAGGAGCTCCGGGCGTCGGTCCTCGTCGAACAGGGTGACCTCGGCCCCCTCGCGGACCAGGAGCATAGACAGGGCCGATCCCGACGGTCCGGCGCCGATGACCGCGACCCGCAGCCGGCCGGGGCCGGCGGGTGACGCTCGATGCGCGTCGCTCGACTCGCGCATGCGTGGGCTACGACCGCTCCACGGGGACGCGTGTGTCAGTCGGAGGCGGGCGCCTCAGGATCTTCCCTCCGGGCGTCTTCGCGATGGCCTCCACGACCGTGAACCCGACGGGTACCTTGTACGAGGAGAGCGCGCGAGCGCAGTGCGCCCTGAGAGCGTCCAGGTCGCAGCCGGAGAACCCCAGCACGATCTCGGCTCGGGGGACTTCACCCAGCCGCGCGTGGGGATGGCCGAACACCCGGGATTCCCTGATACCCGGGAACGCGTTGATGCAGGCCTCGACCTCCTCCGGGAAGAACTTGAGCCCGCCGACGAAGATGACGGCCTTCTTGCGCCCCTCGAGATGGAGCGCCCCGGAGCCATCCATCCGGCCGATGTCGCCCGTGAGGAACCAGCCGTCCCGCATGATCTCCTCGCGGAGCTGCCACGGGGTGTAGTACGCGGAGAAGAGCCCATCGCCCCGGAGCGCGATCTCCCCGGCGGCGCCGGCGGGCAGCGCCCCGCCGGTCTCGCCGAGGACGGTGACCTCGTACCCCGGGACCGCGCGGCCCACCGAGGTCGCGGGCAGCCCGTCGGCCGGAACGTTGATGCAGGGCAGGCCTGCCTCGATGATCCCGTAGGCCTGAGCGACCGGGACGCCGTGGACGGACTCGAAGCGGTCCATCACCACCGACGTGATCGGGGCGCTGGTCGACAGGGCCAGCCGGAGGCTCGCCAGGGGCCCGGCCGGCGGCAGGTTGGCCAGGCGCTCGAAGTGGAGCGGCGAGGCGTAGAAGACGGTGGCCCGGAGTCCCCGGATCGCGTCGATCACGGCCCCGGGCAAGGTATCCGGACACAGGAGGACGTGAGCCCCGGCCCGGACGTAGGCCACGATGGTCACCGCGAAATGGTACGCCAGCGGCAGCACCCAGAGAACGCGATCGTTCTCGGTGAAGCGAAGCACGCGGTCGGCCGCCTCGACCCGGGCAAGGGTGGCCTCGTGGGAGAGCACGACGCCCTTGGAGCGGGCCGTGGTCCCGGAGGTGAAGCGGATGAAGGCGGGGTTCACGCTCGAGAGCCCCACCGGCCCTTCGGCCTCGCGATCGAGCCACTGGAACGTGAATCCCTGGCACGGCCCGCCGGTGAGGAGCGCGCGATCGCCGGAGCCCGCCAGCGAGTCCGCCCTGGGCCAGGCGAGACATCCGTTCACGTCGACCTGGCTCAGGAGTTCGGCCGTCTCGGTCGGCGTGAGGTGCTCGGCCATGGGCACCAGCGAAGCGCCGGTACCCAGGACACCGAAGGCCGCGACCAGATACGCGAGGCCGTTCGGCGCGAGGAGCCCGATCCGCTGCCCCGGCTCGACGCCCCGGGCGCGGAGAAACACGGCGACCCGCTCCACCTCGCGGGTCAACTCGCCGTACGTCACCATCCGGGCGGACCGGACATCCGTCACGGCCGGGCGGTGTGGATGCCGCGCGGACGTGGCCCCGAGGAGCTCGTTGAGATTCATCGAGCGCTCATGCTCGACCGGGCGTGCCCGGCGGCCGCCCGCCCGACCGTTTCGCCGGCGACGAGGTCCGGGCGCCGGCCCCCGCCGTCGCGACCGCGGCGGCCAGGCCCGCGGTCCCCCCGCCCGCGACGACGACGTCGTAGCTCAGAGCCGCGCGGTCCATTCCATCCCCTCGGCGATCGTCTCGACGATCCGCGTGACCTCGTCCTCGCTCACGACCTCCTCGATCCACGAGACGACGAGGTTGTCCTGCCCCGCGCACCGGTTGAAGAACACTCCGATCCCGGGCCGGGGCGGAACCGCCGGCACATGGTACGCATTCAGGACACGGCGGCCGAAGCATCGATCGAGAGACGTTGGGAATTCCATCACGTCAGCGCAGTTGAAGGAGAAGATCTCGCCGCTCTTCGTCCATGGCAAGTCGCGCAGCATCCTCGAGAGGGGACGGTACCTGAGGAACTCCATGCCCACCTCGTTGGCCTCGATCTGGCCGTCGCGCACCGCGTCGGCCATCTGGCGGCGCAGGCTCCGGGCCAGACCGGACGGGTCGGCGGTGTCGGACGGCCGGAACCGCGCGAAGTGGAAGGCGAGGAGATTCCCGAAGGTCGGCCCCGCCTCCCCCTTCGGGCGGAGATCCACCGCGATCGGCAGAAGGAACGGGACGTCCGGAAGGCCCCGCCGCTCCCACAGCTGCGCCATGGCCCGGCCGACCACGGCCAGGCGCCAGGAGATCTCCCGGCTCGTCGGCCCGTGTCCGTTCCTGTTGGTCCCCACGAAGCTCACGCGCCGGAAGCGCGCCCCTCTCGAGGCGACCCGTGCCGGGGCCGGTGAGACCGGGGGAACGGGAGCCAGGGTGCGGATGTACGCCTGGCTCTGGCGGCCGAGCCGCGCACGCTCTCCGAGAGGCCGCTTGTCCGGGGGCGGCACGAAGGCGGGGAGAGCCCCGTTCCACGGCGACTCGCCCTCGAACCGATCGATGTGGCAGAGGTGTGCGAGGAGGTTCTGACCGCCTCGCGGGTCCATCAGGGGATGGAACCACGTCAGGACCAGGAAGCCCCGCGCCGGCGACGGCTCCTGCCCGTCGAGGAGCAGCACGCGGAGTGGCGCCTCGCGCGCCGGATCGATCGGCTCGTTGAGCTCCGTCGTCAGCGCGCGGTGGAGCTCCTCCGCCGTGGCAACGGCTCGGTGGCGGACCGGCGGGCGGGCCAGCCTCTCGCGCGGGCCGGCCGCCCAGTGAAGCTGGCCCCAGGGAAACGGGCGGCGCAGGCGCGCCCCCGGCCACGGGCACGCGTCCATGAAACGATCGAGGGCCCGGCCGACCCGCTCCCGGTCGACCGGGCCATCGCACTCGACCACCAGGAGGGCGTTGTTGCTCAGCCCCATGCGGCGGCCGCGCGCGTGCATCGCCATCAGGACGAGGTCCGCCCCGCGGAGGGGAAGGCGACGATGCGACGCTCGCTTCATGGGTCGCGTGACGCCGTCGGGCCCGGTGCCGCCCGGATGCGGCGAAGGGGTGGCTAGGCCAGACTCCTCCGGCGGGAGACGTAGCCCGCCAGGGCACGGAGGGATGAGAGGTTCTCCGCCCGGAGATCCGCGTCGGGCATCCAGAACCCGAACTCGGCCTCGACGAAGAGCAGGATCTTCAGTAGTCCCATGGAGTCCACGCCGGCCGCTTCCAGGTCGTCGTCAGGCTGGAGCGGACGTCCGCGGGCCATGATGTGAGTGCTCACGAAGGTGACCAGGGCGCGGGCGACGCTGTCCGCGGCGGCGGATGGCCCGGTGGCAGGCGAGGACCCCGTGCCACCCGGATCAGGCTCCGGGTCGCGGAGATACAGCCCGGCCCACGATCCCCGGCTCGACACGGCGCGGTAACACTACCGCCGCCGCCGCTCCCGGGTCAACCCGCCGCCGAGCGGGGGGGCTCGTCCTCGCCGGCCGTTGCCGGGGGCGTCCGCGGGAGGGATCATGTGGGCCGTGAGGCTCGGCTGGAAGGCCCGCGACCCGCAGTGGGGCAAGGCTCCTGGAGCCCCGGAGGACATCCAGTTTCTCCGGGGTCCCCAGCGGCGGAGCTTCGAGCTCTGGCGGGCCATCCGGATCTTCTTCGAGTTCCTGCGGGGATTCCGGACCCTTCACTTCGTGGGCCCGTGCGTCACCGTCTTCGGCTCGGCGCGCTTCCCCGAGACGCATCCCTACTACGTCCTGGCCCGCCAGCTCGGGGGGCGCCTGGCGCGCGCCGGGTTCACCGTCATGACGGGGGGCGGCCCCGGCATCATGGAGGCGGCGAACCGCGGCGCGCGCGAGGTCGGAGGCCGCTCGGTCGGCTGCAACATCGAGCTGCCGCAGGAGCAGCGCCCGAACCCCTACCTCGACCGCTGGCTCACCTTCCGGCACTTCTACGTGCGGAAGGTCATGCTGGTGAAGTACTCGTACGCCTTCGTCGCGCTGCCGGGCGGGTTCGGCACGCTGGACGAGATCTTCGAGACGGCGGTGCTGATCCAGACCGGGAAGATCCGGGACTTCCCGCTGGTGCTCATGGGCCAGGAGTTCTGGCAGCCGCTCCTCGACTTCGTCGAGGTGCGCCTCGTCCGCGAGGAGGTCGTGGACCCCGCCGATGCCAAGCGCTTCACGGTCACGGACTCGGTCGAGGAGGCCGTGACGGCAATAGTCGACGCCGCGACGCGCCACTTCGGGCTGAGCTACCGCCCGCCGGTCAAGCGGCGCTGGTTCCTCTGGGAATAGCCCCCCGCGACGCCCTGGGCCGCCGCCCTCAACGCCGCCCTGGGACGAGCAGCGGGCGGGCGCGACGAACCGGTCAGTCGAGCGTGACGAGCTCGCGGTAGTCCGGGACGGACGCTTCCCAGCCAAGTTCGCCGCGGATGCGCCCCGCCAGCGTCTCCGCGGGCCCGGGCTCCCCGTGGACGACGAAGACGTGCCGCGGCCGGCCGGCGGCGGTGCGGAGCCAGCGGAGCAAGCCGTTGGCGTCGGAGTGAGCGGAAAGCCCGTGGATCGCCTCGACGCGCGCGCGAACGGGCACGTCCTCGCCGAAGATGCGCAGCGTGCGGGCGCCGTCCTGGATCAGCCGGCCGCGCGTCCCGGGGGCCTGGAAGCCGACGAGGAGGACCGTGGTCTTCGGATCCGGGAGGCGGCGGCGGAGGTGGTGCAGGATGCGCCCCCCCGTGACCATGCCGCTCGCGGCGATGATGATCGCGGGACCGTGCACGTCGTTGATCTTCCGCGACTCCTCCACGGAGCGGGTCAGCTGGAACCGAGCCGTGTGGAGCGGGCAGGTCCCCGAGATCACGGGCTTGGCCGTGTCCGGATCCAGGTCCTCCGGGTGGGAGCAGTAGAGGCCCGTCGCGTCGATCGCCATCGGGCTGTCCACGAAGGTCGGCAGCCGCGGGATGCGGCCCGCATCCTCGAGCGCCCGGAGATGGTAGATCAGCTCCTGGGTCCGGCCGACGGCGAAGGCCGGGACCACGAGCGCGCCGCCCCGGTCCACCGCGGCGCGGACGACGCGCTCGAGCTGGTCGGGGATTGGCGTGGGATCGTGCAGCCGGTCGCCGTAGGTCGACTCGACGAAGATGTAGTCGGCCTCGTCGATCGGCTCCGGGTCGAGGAGGATCGGCGCCGCATAGCGGCCGATGTCTCCCGAAAAGACGAGGCGCCGGGGCGCCGCGTCCGCCTCGAGCTCGATGTGAATGGACGCCGAGCCGAGGATGTGCCCGGCGCGCCGGAACGTCGCCTGGAGCCCGGGCAGCAACCGGATCGGCTTGTGGTACTCGATGCCCTTCACGGTCTCGGCGGTCCGGGCGCCTTCCTCCGCGGTGTAGAGCGGCAGCGCGGGCGTGTGCGTGGACGTCCCCCGCGCGTTGTGGTACGCGGCCTCCTCCTCCTGGAGGTGGCCCGAGTCCGGCAGCAGGATCCGCGCGAGGTCCTCGGTCCCTCGCGTCGCCGTGACCGGCCCGCCGAAGCCGTCCTTGACGAGCCTGGGCAGGTACCCGATGTGGTCGATGTGGGCGTGGGTGAGGACGACGGCATCGATCCGCGCGGGATCGACGGGCAGCTTGTCCCAGTTCCGGAGGCGGAGGTCCTTCGGGCCCTGGTAGAGACCGCAGTCCACCAGGAGCCGGCGCCCAGCCGCCTCGACCAGGAACTTCGAGCCGGTAACCGTCCTCGAGGCGCCCAGGCACTGGATGGTGGCGATAGGCGCGCGAGTGGGAATGGTCGCCCTCCTTTGCGGGTCGGCTCGGGCCCAGCGGACGAGCTCGGTGACCGAGCACCCTCGACGAGCCTATGCCCGGGCGGGCGTCCCGTCAAACGCGCCGACCTGATCCGTATCGCCCATTGCCGCGCGGAACTCGTGCACTTGACGGAAGACGGCTGCGGTGCGATAACCCCGAGCGATGACCGCGCGCCGCGTCCTCATCACCGTGCCCCACACCTATCAGCGCGACGCCCCCTACCTCGGGCGTCTCGAGGCCGCCGGGCTCGAAGTCGAGCGCCGCATCGGCCGCCACGGCAAGCTGACGGAGGACGAGCTCAAGGAGGCCCTGCCCGGCGTCTTCGCCACGCTCGCGAGCAGCGAGCCTTACAGCGAGCGCGTGTTCCGCTCGGCTCCGGACCTCCGCGTCGTCGCCCGCTGGGGCGTGGGCTTCGACGCGATCGACGTCGACGCCGCGACCCGCCACGGCGTGGTCGTGTGCACCTCGGTGGGCGCCAATCACGAGGCGGTGGCGGATTACGCGGTGTCCCTGATGTGCGCGCTCCAGCGGGGACTCCTGCGGAACCACCGCCTGATCACGGGCGGCCAGTGGAAGACCGAGTTCCGGCCGGGCCTCTGGCGCGCCACCGTCGGGGTCGTCGGGCTGGGCCGCATCGGCCAGGCGGTCGTCCGCCGGTGCCGCGGTTTCTCGATGACGATCCTCGCCTACGAGCCCTACCCGGATCGGGACTTCGTGCGCGAGCACGGCGTGGAGCTCGTGTCGCTGGAGGAGCTCCTCCGCCGCGCCGACCTCGTGACCCTCCACTGCCCCGCGACGGCCGAGAACCGGCACCTGATCAACCGCGAGCGCCTGGCCCTGATGAAGCCCACCGCCCACCTGGTCAACACCGCGCGGGGGCCGCTCATCGACGAGACCGCGCTCCACGAGGCGCTGGCCACCGGCCGGATCGCGGGAGCCGGACTCGACGTGTTCGAGAAGGAGCCGCTGTTCGACTCCGCCCTGTTTGGCCTCGACAACGTCGTGCTGAGCCCTCACGTGGCAGGGATCGACGAGACGTCCGAGGTCGCGATGGCGGACCGCGCCATCGACGCGATCCTGGCGGTCTGGCGGGGCGAGGCTCCGCCAAAGGAGTGCGTCGTCAATCCCGAGGCGCTCCACCCGCGCTGACCCGAGGGCGTCCGGCCGCGCGGTGTCCCTGAGCGCTTCCGGCGGGACGGTCTCGGCGTTCGAGCTGCTCCTCGACTGCGTCACCGCCCCGCGGCGGGACGAGGCGCGCGCGCGGCTCCGCCGGCGGCTCGCCGGGCCGATCGACTGGGACGCGGTGCTGGACTCCGCGCGCCGGCACGGGGTCACGCCGCTCGTCTACCTGGAGCTCCGCGCCGCACCTGACGGTCTCGTGCCGCCCGACGCGCTCGCCCGACTGCGGACCTTCCACTTCGAGAACACGCGCCGCTGCCTTCTCCTCACCGGATGGCTCCGGCGTGTCGTCGACGCTCTCGCGGCCGCGGGAGTCCAGGCGATTCCCTACAAGGGGCCCGTGCTCGCGGCGCTCGCGTACGGGAGCATCGCCAGCCGCCAGGCGGGCGACCTCGACATCCTGATCGATCCCGGGGACCTCGCCACCGCCAGGGAGGCGCTCCACGCGGAGGAGTTCCGGGCCCAGACCCCGCTGGAGGGCTGGCAGGAGCAGCAGCTGGTGCGCTCCGCGCACCCCTACGCCCTCGTCCGGGACCGGGAGGGCATCGTCCTCGAGCTCCACTGGAGCGTCTCCCCGCGGTCCCTCTCGGCTGGCCTGGGCGGAACGCTCCCGCGCGAGCGACTCGAGGAGGTGGCGGTCGCCGGCACGACCTTCCTCACGTTTCCGGCGGACGTGCTCCTCGTCGCGCTGTGCGTCCACGGCGCCAAGCACGTGTGGGAACGGCTCGGCTGGATCGTCGACGTGGCGGAGCTGATCGCGAGGCGGCCGGGGCTCGACTGGGCCGACGTGCTCGCCCGCGCCGGCGAGGCAGGTCACCTGCGGGAGCTCCTCCTCGGCTGCCTCCTGGCGCGGGACCTCCTGGGCACTCACCTGCCCGAGGTCCTGTCACACTGCGTGGCCGCCGATCCGAGGCTCCCGGCGCTCGCGCGCGCGGTTCGCGCCCAGCTCGCCCCCCCGGCTCACGGCCGCCTCGGGCTCGCCGAGACGGCGCGGTTCCACCTCGGGGTCCGCGGAACCTGGCGCGACCGCCTCGCCTACTTCCGCTACGCGATGATGCCGACCGTGGCCGACTGGGCGGCGGTCCCGCTACCGCGGTGGCTCGCGCCGCTCCACTATCCCCTGCGGGCGGCACGACTCCTCCGGGGCGGGGCGGCCCACGGTCACCACTGACTGAGCCCGGGCCGGGTCCGGACCGGCCAGCACGACGACAGGCTCCGGGCAACCCGCGCCGCCGGCCGCTTCATCAGGGGATCAGGAGAACCTTGCCGGTCGTCCGGCGCCCTTCCAGGTCCCGGTGCGCCTGGGCGACCTCGGCGAGCGGGAACGTCGCTCCGATGCGGACCTTGAGCTCGCCCTTCTGGATCCAGCCGAGGACCTCGCCGGCCCGCCGCACGAGGTCGTCCCGCGACGCGATGTAGTGGAAGAGGCTCGGCCGCGTGAGGAAGAGCGAGCCCTTGGCGTTCAGCACCTGGGGGTCGAACGCCCCCACCGGCCCGCTCGATGCCCCGTAGAGCACCATGTACCCGCGCGGCGCCAGGCAGTTGAAGCCCTTCTCGAAGGTGTCCTTGCCGACCGAGTCGTAGACGACCTGGAGCCCCTTCCCGCCGGTCAGCCGCTTCACCTCGGCCTCGAAGTCCTGGCGCGTGTAGAGGATGACGTCGTGCGCGCCCGCCTCGCGCGCGAGCTTCGCCTTCTCCTCCGTGGAGACGGTCCCGATGACCCGGGCGCCCGCTCGCTTCGCCATCTGGCAGAGGAGGAGGCCGACGCCTCCCGCCGCCGCGTGGACCAGGCACGCGTCCCCTGGCTTCAGCGGGTACGTCGAGTGAGCGAGGTAGTGGGCCGTCATGCCCTGGAGCATCGCGGACGCCCCCGCCCGCGCGTCCACCCCGGCGGGCAGCGTCACGAGCCGGTCGGCCGGCACGACGTTGTGGGTCGCGTAGGATCCCGGCACGCCCGTCCACGCGACGCGGTCACCGGTGTGCACGGTGGTGACCCCGGATCCCCGCGCCTCGACCACGCCCGCCCCCTCGAGCCCGAGGGGAACCGGGAGCTGGCCCTTGTAGAGCCCGGAGCGCTGGTAGACGTCGATGAAGTTCACGCCGGCCGCCTCGAGACGGACGAGGACCTGGCCGTCACCGGGCTTGGGCATGGGCAATTCCTCGAGCCGCATGGCCTCCGGACCGCCGTACTCGTGGACGCGGATCGCACGCATCAGGGAACCCTCCTCGTGGTGGTGGCTCGTCGGCCCGGCTCCGTCAGACGCCCACCATGCGGCCGAATCTCAGGCCGATTCAACTGGCCCGGCGACGCGAAGACGCACATCATCCGTTTCACAGAGCGCGGGCCTCTCGGCCCCGACGTTCTCATTTCTGCCAGATGGCAAGAATCCGCGGACCGAAAATCATGGCTCCGATCGTCATCGACCCGAGTGCACTGATGAGAACGGCGCCGGCCGCCACATCTTTGGCCCTTCCAGCCAGAGGGTGAAAGCCCGGGGATGCGACGTCCGTCAGGAACTCGAACGCCGTGTTCAAAGCCTCAGCGGTCCACACCGCGACGATCGCGAGAACGATCCAGCACCATTCCGATGTCGAAAGACCGAGAAGAAGGCCGGTCAAGCAGACTGCGAGGGTCGCGGCCGCGTGAATACACGCGTTGTGCTGAGACCGAAGCATGACGGTGACGCCATTCACGGCACACCGGATGCTCCGCAATCGTCCCGTGAACGTCAGGCTCCCGCCGTCGATCACTCTCACCGAGGTCCGATCAACACGGAACCGGACGACCCCGCTCGGCTCCGCAGGCTGCTAGCGACGCCGCGCGCGGCGAGGGCGGGCCCGCCGGCGCCGAGACGCCGCCGGCCGCCGGGTCTTGCCGCGCTCCGCGGCGGCCGACGCCAGGAGGCGCTTCGCCTGGCGCCGCCCGAGCCGGCGGAGACCGACGAGCGCCGCGCGGTTCTTGCCCGCGGGCGTGGCGCGGCCCTGCTCCCACTGCACGACGGCGGCGGGGCTCACGCCCACCAGGCGCGCCACCGCCGCCTGGCTCAGAGCGAGCCGCTGCCGGAGCTTCCGGATGAGGCCGGGCGACAGCCGTGCGGCCCGCGCCTCCTCCTCGGACACTGCGGGCTGCCACCCGCGGCCCGCGTGGGACTCCGTCCAGCGCGCCGCCACCTCGCGGAGCGCCCCCACCTGCGCGCGCAGCTCCCGCACCGCCTGACGCAGCCGGCGCACGTCGCGCCGGAGGGGCGTCACCGCGCTCCGGATATGCTTGCGCGCACCGCGCGCGATCGCGTCCTTGATTGCCATCTCGATCTTGGCCAAGCCGGGATCCTCCGGGATTCTCGCGTTATTTCGAGCGATTCGTCGCGCTCGACGAGTCGACGCTAGCAGCGGGGGTGGGGCTTGTCAAACGACGGGCGCGGCGGGCGATCGCCGGATCGTTCGCGCGGTGGCGCGGGTGGCCCGCGTTAGAATCGTCCGGGGCGGGAGGCGAGACGACCATGCGCGTGACGGTGATGGGCAGCGGCGGGACGGGCGGGTACTTCGGCGGGCTCCTCGCTCGCGCGGGCGAGGAGGTGACGTTCGTCGCGCGAGGCGCCCACCTCGCGGCGATCCGCGCCCGGGGCCTGACGGTACGATCGCGCCTGGTCGGGGACTTCACGGTCCCGGCTCGGGCGACCGACGACCCGGCCGAGTCGGGGCGGGCGGACCTCGTCCTCTTCTGCGTCAAGACGTATGACACCGCGAGCGCGGCGGAGCGGCTCCGGCCCGCCGTGGGACCCGACACGGTGATCCTGCCGGTCCAGAACGGGATCGACAGCGCCGAGCGCATCGGCCGCGTCGTCGGCCTCGAGCACGTGATCGGCGGCCTCGCCGGCGTGTCGTCGGTCGTCGAGGCGCCGGGCATCATCGAGCACCGCGCCGGCCCGGACGTCATCCAGCTCGGCGAGCTGGACGGGCCGCCGAGCGCCCGCGCCCAGCGAATCGCGGACACGCTCCGCCGGGCCGGGATCAAGACTCAGGTGCGCCCCGACATGCGGGTCGCCCTGTGGGAGAAGTTCGTCCTGATCTGCGGGCTCAGCGGCCTGACGGCGCTGACGCGGCTCCCCCTCGGGGCCGTCCTCGCCTGCCCCGAGACACGCACCCTCTTCCGGCAGGCCATGGAGGAGACCGAGACGGTCGGCCGGGCGGAAGGCGTGGCAGTACCGGACGGCCACGCCGGGCGGATGATGCAGTTCTTCGAGGGCTCGGACCCGGCGATCCGGGGCTCCCTCTACTACGACCTCGCGGCCGGCCGGCGTCTCGAGATCGAGACACTCCACGAGACGGTGGTGCGGCTCGGCCGGGAGCACGGCGTCCCCACCCCGGCCAACTTCGCCGTCTACGCGGCTCTCAAACCGTACGCGGACGGCGCCCCGCCATCCGGAGCACCCGCGTGAAGACCCAAGGGCTGGCCCCGGCACCCGACCCCGAACAGGCCCGCTCTGCGCTGACGCTCGCATGCTAGGATGAGGCGTCCGCGCGCCTGCGCGGGAGCCCCGCGGCGCACGAGCCTCCGCGCCGGAAGGAGTCGCGCATGTCCGGTCGGCCGTTCCTGCAGATCCCCGGCCCCACCCTCGTTCCCGAGCGGATCGTGCGCGCCATGTCGCAGTCGATCATCGACCACCGCGGCCCGAAGTTCGCGGCGCTGGTCGGCGAGATCCTCACCGGGCTCAAGACCGTGTTCCAGACCGAGCGCGGCCAGGCGATCCTGTACCCGGGCTCGGGCACGGGCGGCTGGGAGGCGGCCGTCGTCAACACGCTGTCTCCCGGCGACCGGGTCCTCGGGGTCGTCAACGGCCACTTCTCGAACCACTTCTGCCGGACCGCCACGGCGCTCGGCATCGAGGTGGACCGCCTCGAGGTGCCCTATGGCGAGGGCGCGCCTGCGACCCGCGTGGCCGAGCGGCTCCGCGCCGACTCGACCCATCAGGTCCGCGCGGTCCTCGTGGTCCACAACGAGACCTCGACGGGGGTGACGAGCGACGTCCTAGCGGTGCGCCGGGCCCTCGACGAGGCGCGCCACCCGGCGCTCCTTCTCGTCGACGTCGTCTCCTCCCTGGCGTCGATCGACTTCCGGCTCGACGAGTGGGGAGTGGACGTCGCCCTGACGGGCCCCCAGAAGGGGCTCATGCTCCCGCCCGGGCTCACGATCCTGGCGGCGAGCGAGCGGGCCGTCCGCGCGAGCCAGGCCGCCAAGTGCCCGCGCGCCTACTGGGACTGGGGGCCGGTGCTCGAGCGGAACAAGCGCGGCGAGTTCCCCTACACGCCCGCCACCGCGCTCCTCTTCGGCCTCCGCGAATCGATCGCGATGCTGGAGGAGGAGGGCTTGCCCGAGGTCTTCCGGCGCCACGCGCGGCTGGCCGAGGCCTGCCGGCGCGCCGTCGGAGCCCTCGGGCTCGGGATCCTGTGCCGCGACGGGCGCGAGCACTCGAACACGCTGACCGCCGTGGTCATGCCGTCCGGCTTCGATTCGGACGCGTACATCGTCCACGCCAACCGGACGCTCGACATGTCGCTCGGCATCGGGCTGGGCGACGTCAAGGGCAAGGTGTTCAGGATCGGCCACCTGGGGAGCCTGAACGAGCTGGAGCTCCTCGCCGGGCTGGCCGGCGTGGAGATGACCCTCAAGAGCTTCGGCGTGCCGGTGACCCTCGGAGCCGGGGTCGCCGCCGCCCAGGCGTACCTGATGGAGAGCCGACCGAACTGACCAGGAGACCGTCGCGTCCCCCACAGGCCGAAGGCCGTCCGAACGGTCCCCAGGCCCGAGGCGCGCCGGCCGAGCTAGCCGAGCTAAAGGAGACGCCCGCATGAAAGGCCGCCTCGCCGTCATGACGAAGTTCAGCGCCGACTTCGATATCCGGGAGTACACCGTCCCGGAGGTCGAGCCGGACGCCGCCCTGGTCCGGATCACGCGCGGCGGGATCTGCGGGTCGGACCTCCACATCTGGCGCGGCGAGCTCCAGGAGCTCATCGGGGCACCGGATCGCGGCCAGACCTTCGGCCACGAGATGTGCGGCGTGATCGAGCGGCTCGGGAAGAACGTCACGACCGATTCGACCGGCGCCCCCCTCAAGGAGGGGGACCGGGTCACCTACTGCTACTTCTACCCGTGCGGACGCTGTCCCGCCTGCCTCGACGGGCATCGGGCCGCGTGCCCGAACAAGCGGCGCGGGACGCGGTACGCCGACGACCCGCCGCACTTCGTGGGCTCCTACGGGGAGTACTTCTACCTGCGCCCGGGCCATTTCGTGTACCGGGTGCCCGACAGCATCTCCGACGACGTGGCCACGCCGGTCAACTGCGCCCTTGCCCAGGTCCTGTACGGGCTGGACCGCGTGCGCGTCCGGGTCGGGGACACGGTCGTCCTCCAGGGCGCGGGCGGGCTCGGGCTCAACGCCGCCGCCGTCGCCAAGGAGATGGGAGCAGCGCAGGTCATCGTCATCGATCAGATCCCGGAGCGGCTCGAGCTCGCCAGGCGGTTTGGCGCCGACCACACGCTGAGCCTCCAGGAGCTTTCCCGGCCCGAGGACCGCGTGGCCGCGGTAAAGGAGCTCACGCGGGGGTGGGGCGCCGACGTCGTCTGCGACTTCGTCGGGTTCCCGAGCGTCATCCCCGAGGGCCTCCAGATGCTGAAGAGCGGCGGCACCTACCTCGAGATCGGCCACATCAGCCCGGGGCACAAGTTCGAGTTCCACCCGGCATCCATCGTCTGGCGGTCCCAGACGATCGTCGGCATGATCCAGTACGAGCCGTGGGCGATCCAGCGAGGGCTCACGTTCCTCGAGCAGAACCAGCGGAAGTACCCGTTCACCGAGGTCATCTCGCACGTCTACCCGCTGGAGCGGATCAGCGAAGCGTTCCGCGAGGCCGAGTGGCTGGGTCGCCAGCACAGCCCGCACAAGATCACCCGCGCGGCGATCGCGCCCTGGGGCAAGTAAGGGCAGCCCGGCCGCAGGGGCGGTCAACCCGGATCCCCCCATGAGCACGGAGCGTATCGAGTACTGGATGATGGACGAGGTGAAGCGCTACATCGAGGGTGCGCTCCTGGAGACGTCCGTGGAGTACTTCCCTCGCGGGAACGGGAACGCGGTCCTCTTCCGGGTCGATGGCCGGCCGTCGCACGTGAGCCAGCGCAAGCTGATGTACCAGCTCTGGATCGACCGGAGCTTCTTCGTCCGCTGCCCCGACCGCATCTCGCTGAAGAGCGCGCTCGAGACGGCCGACGCGGCCGTCTCGATGAAGAGGGCTGGCGACAAGATCGTGGAGCTCCATTGAGCGCGTCCGCCCCGGTCAGGCTGCGCCCGGCCACTCCGGCGGACGTGCCGACGATCCTCGGCCTCATCCGGGGCATCGCCGAGTACGAGCGCCTCTCCCACGAGGTCGAGGCCACCGAGCCGCTGCTCCACGAGCACGGGTTCGGGCCGCGGCGTGTCTTCGAGGCCATCCTGGCGGAGCGGGACGGGCGGGCGGTGGGCTTCGCCCTCTACTTCTTCACCTTCTCGACCTTCAAAGGCCGGCCGACCCTCTACCTCGAGGATCTGTTCGTCGTCCCGCAGGAGCGCAGGGGCGGCATCGGAAGCCGCCTCCTGGCCCGTCTCGCCCAGAACGCGGTGGAGCGGGACTGCGGCCGGATGGAGTGGTCGGTCCTCGACTGGAACGCGCCGGCCCGGGACCTCTACTTCAAGCTCGGCGCCAAGGCGATGGAGGAGTGGACAGTCTTCCGCATGACGCCCGAGGCCTTCGGCCGCCTCGCGCGCGAGGGCATCCCCGGCGGATCATCGGACTAGCGGGCTCGCGGCCGCCGCCGGGCCGAACCGGATGCCTGGGGCCATGACGGGGCTCGATGGGCTGCACCACACCATGACGGGCTTTCTTGCCGATTCCCACACCCGCTCGACGGTCCTTCGTAGAAGGGCGCCGACGAGGCAGGGCGCCGCCCGGTTCTTCGTCCCGGCATTGGTGCTTCTGATCGCTTCGCTCACAGCGGAGGCGCAGGCGCCGGGCAAGGTCTGGCGAGTCGCCGTGCTCACCGGCGCCACCGCGCGCTCGGCGGCCCCGCCTCATGCCCTGGAGCAGCGGCTGGCCGAGCTGGGCTACGCCGAGGGCCGCAATCTGGTGATCGATTTCCGCACCGCAGAGGGTCAGGTCGACCGGCTGCCCGCACTGGCCACCGAGCTGGTCGGCCGCCGACCCGACGTCATCGTCACCCTCTCCACCCAGAGCGGGATCGCCGCGAGGAACGCGACCCAGACGATCCCGATCGTTCTCGCGGCCGTCGGCGACCCTCTGGGGTCGGGGATCGTGCCCAGCT
>JBGQGN010000005.1:0-22322 GCA_041497395.1 Methylomirabilia bacterium | reverse complement strand
GTGCCCGTCCACGGGAAGACGGCCTGGATCCGCCACGACGGACGCGGGGTCTTTGCGGGGCTGCCGAACCCCTTCGAGGCGACCCGTTACCACTCGCTCGTGGTGCGGCGGGCGGGATTGCCCGCGTGCCTGGAGGTGTCGGCGGAGAGCGAGGACGGGCTCGTCATGGGGCTTCGCCACCGCACGCTTCCGGTCGAGGGCGTGCAATTTCATCCGGAGTCGATCCTGACCGTGTCGGGGAAGGCACTCCTCGGGAACTTCCTCGCCCGGCTCGGCCCGACGGCGCCCGCCGCGGACGGGACCGCGCCGGCGCGCGATCGTCACCGGCTCGAGTAACGGCGACGAAACGAGCTTGAACTACGTACGCTGGATCGATACGCTCCTCGTAAGACGATGGAGACGGTGACCCTGTCGAGGAAGTACCAGCTCGTGCTGCCACGCACGGTCCGCGAACAACTCCGGCTCCAGCCCGGGATGAAGCTCATCGTGCTCGCCAAAGGGAGGGTCATCGTCCTCGTTCCCGACCGGCCGATGCGGGCGTTCCGCGGCGTGGCCCGCGGGGCGACCTACCGCGACCTCCGCGAAAAGAAAGACCGCCTTCAATCCTAGTCCACTCGGAACCGTGGTCTCCGCCGGGAGGCAGTCCCACGCTGTGGCTCTCGCGTCCTGGCGAGGTCTCGGCCAGCCGGGCTCAGGGCCTCGACGGTTCGCGCAAGCGGCCGAGGAGGGTCGCCAGCAACCGGGCGTGGCCCGGCAGGGCGACGTAGATCGCACGCGCGCTGGCCTCATCGTAGGTGTGCGTCGTGCGATTGCGATCCTCCACCATCGCCATCCACGCGGGGTCGTCCTCCACGAGGCCGAGCCGAAAGGCCGTGCGAAGGCAATCCCGAGGTGACACACACGGAAGCCCCTGGACCCGAGCGTGCGCCTGGATGGCTTTCCAGGCCATCTCGAACGTGAACTCGAAACGCTGGATGCAGGCATCCAGGACGATGGCGTCCTCGGGGATGCTCAAGGCCTGCTCCAGCCGAGCCAGGGCCGGGGAGAAGATGGCGATCCGACGCGCGGCGCTCCCCTCGGTCACGACGGCTCGGACTCCACCAACCGCGCGACAAGGCCCCCCCGGAAGTCCGCAGCGACCCGAGCGAGATCGACCAGATCCACGGCGCGCAGCGTGGGCAAGGCCTCACAGGCGTCGCGGATGGTCACCATCGCCGCCGGCGGTACGGGCGCGGGGCCCTCGATGCCGATGTCGATGTCAGAGCGGGGGGCGGCTCCTCCCGCCACCCAGGAGCCGAAGAGGTACACGCGGTACGCGGGGTCGCCCAGCACTCGTCGCACGATCCAGGCGACCTGGCGGGCGATCGCCAGTACCTCGGGGTCCACCGCGGGCGCGACGGCTCGCTCTGCCACGACGGCATTATAGCCGGTCGGTCCGCCGAGCCTGGCCGAGCGGAGTCGCCTGCCGGAGCGACCGCACGGCCGGGAGGGTGTCGCGGGCGCTCACTCCGAGCGGTAGTTCGTGAACTGCATCTCGATGCCCAGATCCTGCTCCCGGAGGATCTTGATCACCGCCTGGAGGTCGTCCCGGTTCTTGCCGAACACCCGCACGTGGTCCTCCTGGATCTGGGCCTGGACCTTGAGCTTCGTGTCCTTGATCAGGCGGACGATCTCCTTCGCCTTGTCCATCGGGATCCCCTGCTGGACGTCGATCCGCTGGCGCACGGTGCCGCTCGCGGCGGGCTCGACCTTCCCGTAGGTGAGCGCCTTCAGCGGCACGCCCCGGCGGTGGAG
Organism: Methylomirabilia bacterium; assembly: GCA_041497395.1. Lineage (GTDB taxonomy): Bacteria > Methylomirabilota > Methylomirabilia > Rokubacteriales > DASRDR01 > DASRDR01. The sequence continues at coordinate 20,528 of JBGQGN010000005.1, read as the reverse complement.
CTTTGACTGGAGCACGTCGAGGACCTGCTTCAGGGTGTAGTCGTTGTCCGTGTGGACGGTGATCGCGTCCTTCTCCAGCCCGAGCTCGGTCTTGGTCTGCTTGAGGTCGTAGCGCGTCTGGATCTCGCGGGTCGCCTGGTGGACCGCGTCGGTGACCGCCTGCGGGTCGACCTTGCACGCGACGTCGAAGGAGTTCTCACTCTTGGCCATCATCCTCTCCCGGCGTCAGTGCTGGACGACCGCGACGCCCGGCGGGGGCACGAAGACGAACAGCGCGTCGGAGAGGCCCGAGTTCACCACCGTGTCCCCGAAGCGCACGGTCACGGTGTTCCCGAGCTCGTCGTGGACGATCGCCTGCCGCACGAGCCAGCTCCGGGGGTCGACGGAGACGATCAGGCGCGCGAGGAGCGTCTGGGGGCGCTTCGGCGCGAGGTCCAGGACGACGAGCCCGTCAGCGTCGGCGGGCTGGGCCGGGTTGAGGAAGCGCGCGTCGAAATGCTCCCGCACCTGCCCGAGCCCCTGGAGGAAGCTCCCGGCGGGACCGACGAGGGCCGCCGGGGCGGCGGTCACGTTCACCTGCTTGAGCTCGGGCGTGTAGATCCAGAGTCGCGTGCCGTCGGAGACGATCTCCTGGGGCGTCGGGGTCTGGTAGTCCCAGCGGAGACGCCCGGGCTTCTTCAGATAGAGCGTGCCGCGGGCCTCGATGGTCTGGTTGAGCGCCTTGTTGTGCGCCGCCTGCCGGAACGGCGCCTTGAGGTCGGTCACGCGCCGCTGGGCCTGCTCGAGGGCGCTCACGGCCTCGTCTAGCGTCGGCGCGGCGGTCGCGCCGACGGCGAGCGCCAGGGCGCCGGCGAAAACCAGGATCAGGCAGAGCGCAGGAGGTCGCGTACGCATCGCGGAACGGGGCGACGCCGGCCAGGGCCGGCGTCCGGCCTAGAGTCCGAGCTCCTCGAGGGCCTCCACGATGACGGCCTTCGACGCGAGGTGGACGTCGTTCAGGTGGATGAGGTAGCCGGACAGCCCGTCCGGGAGCTGGAAGGGAATCTCGCACTTCCGGCACCACTCCTGACCGGTGGGGATCTCGATGCGATAGGTCTGGATCACCCACCGCAGGAGCTGGCTCTCCCGGCGGACGCCCACCCGCTGGGTCGGCACGCCGAAGGCCTCCTCGAACATCTGGGCGACGGCGCACGCGCGATCGCCGTCCGTCAACCTGCCGAACGCCTGCGGGCGCGTGCTCTGTCGCAGAAACTCGCTGAGCTTCATCGCGTTCCATACGATGCCCGAGCGGCCCGGGCACTGTCAACCACTTGAGGAAGAACTGGGCGTGTCACTCTGGCATTCGTCAGACGACACCACCCGTCGTGGCTCACCTGAGGGAGGGCCCCTGTCGCGTGGGTCCGCGTGCGGCCGGTCAGCGGGAGGCGGAGCGGCGGAGCAGGTACTCGGGACCGACGAGGATCTGGCGCGGCTTGGCGCCGTCGCCGGGACCGATGATGCGATCCTGCTCCATGAGGTCGATGAAACGTGCCGCCTTCGGGTAGCCGAGGCCCATGCGGCGCTGGATGAAGCTGATCGACGCCTGCTTCTGGCTCACGATCAGCTCGACCGCACGCCAGTAGATGTCGTCGCGCTCTGCCTCGCCGACACCCCGACTGCCACCCCGCTCCTCGCGGACGGGCTTGACGAGGCCCTCCTCGAAAACCGCCTGGCCCTGCTCCTTGAGGAATCGGACCACCTCGCGCACCTCCGGCTCCGAGACCCACGCCCCGTGGATACGCACCGGGCGGGAGGTCGACGGCGGCACGAAGAGCATGTCGCCTCGGCCGATGAGCTGCTCGGCGCCGTTCTGGTCGAGGATCGTGCGCGAGTCCACCTTCGACGCCGCCTGGAAGGCGATCCGCGCCGGGAAGTTCGCCTTGATGAGACCCGTGATCACGTCGACCGAGGGTCGCTGCGTCGCGATGATCAGGTGGATCCCCACCGCGCGGGCGATCTGGGCCAGCCGCGCGAGCGAGGTCTCCACCTCCCCGGCCGAGACCATCATCAGGTCGGCCAGCTCATCCACGATGATGATCCAGTAGGGCAGGCGCTCGGCCGGCTCGACCTCCTTGTTGTAGCCTTCGATGTTCCGGACCGACTTCTCCGCGAGGAGCTTGTAGCGATCGTCCATCCGGCCGACGATCCACCGGAGGCGGGACGCTGCTTCCTTGGCGTCGGTCACGACCGGCGCCAGGAGGTGCGGGATGCCCTCGTACATCCCGAGCTCCAGGCGCTTCGGATCGATCATGAGGAAGCGCGCTTCGGCGGGGGTGCGGCGGAAGAGGATCGAGCAGATCATCGCGTTGAGCCCGGCCGACTTGCCGGCCCCCGTCGCCCCGGCGACGAGGAGGTGCGGCATCGACGCGAGGTCCGCGACGGCCGGCTGGCCGATCGCGTCGCGCCCGAGCGCGAGGGCCAGCGGAGCCTTCGACTCCTTGAACTCCTTCGAGAGGAGGATCTCGCGGAGGGAGACGGTGGAGGGCTCGGCATTCGGCACCTCGATGGCGACGCTCCCCCGCCCGGGCACCGGCCCGAAGACGCGGACCGCGCCGGCCTTCATCGCCAGCGCGAGGTCGTCCGCCAGGTTCACCACCTGGTTCACCTTGATCCCGGGCCCCGGCTCGAACTCGTACCCCGTGATCACGGGCCCCGGGTTGATCCGCGCGATGTGCCCCTTGACCCCGAAGTCCTCGAGCCGCTTCCGGAGGTGCTCGGCGTTCTGGCGGAGCTCCTCCTCGCTCTCCGTGCGCCGACGCTCTCCTCCCGCCGGAGCCTTGAGAAGCGACACGGGCGGCAGCTGGAACGTCGCGCCGGGATGGGCGAACCCGAAGATCTCCTGCTTCGCGCGGCGGCTCTCCGCCGAGCGCGGCCGCTCCTCGCCCGCCGCCGCCCGGTCCGCCGATGGCCGCGGCCGCTCCTCGCTCCGGGCGCGCGCGCGGTCCGGAGTGCGCTCCGCGGCCATCAGTATCGGCAGCTCGGGGGGCAGCGCGATGGCGGGCGCCGGCCGCGCCGGACGCGGCTCGACGACGACCGGGGCCGGCGACGCGGAGGCCGCGGCGCGAACCGCCGGCCGGCGCCCCCGGCCGAGGCGCGCGAGCCCGGACAGGCGGGTGATCAAGGCCCGCGAGAGGCCCGCGTAGGACGCCTGGGTGATGCACAGGCCCGCGACCGCCATGAGCGTGAGGAGCAACACCAGCCCGCCCACGTCACCCAGGGTGCGTCGGAGCGTCCCCGCCACGACCCAGCCGAGCCACCCGCCCCGGTGGAGCCAGACGCCGCGCACGGGCCTCGAGAGCTGGGCCAAGAGCCCCGTGACCGCGAGCAGCCCGAGCGCGGCCCCAACGCAGATCGAGAGCGTCCCCACGGCGAGCGGCCGCGTGAACGCCGCGAACGCCCACACCATCAGCATCACCGGAACGAGGTAGGCGGCGTAGCCGACGGTCGTGAAGAGCGCCCATCCCGCCCACAGCCCCACGACACCGACCCGCGCCTCCTGGTCCACCCAGCGGAGCGCCGGGTCGTAGGACAGGAGCGCGACGCCCAGGTACGCGGCGAGCCCGAGGGCGACGACGCCCTGGGCCTCGCGGAACCACCGCGCGGCGATTTTGGGCTGGGGGGGCCGGGGCTTCGCCATCAGGCGTCCAGGACCACCGGCAGCACGATCGGCTTCCGGTCGTACCGCTGGCTGATGAAGCGGCGGAGCGTGCCGCGGAGGAGAGTGACCAGGGCCTCGCGCCCGAGCGGCGACTCGCTCCGCTGCTCGGCGAGGGCCTCCCGGAGCGCTGTCTTCGCCTCCTCCAGCACGGCCTCGGCCTCGCGCTCGTAGATCCAGCCCCGCGAGACGATCTCCGGCCCCGCGACGAGCAGGCCGGTGGCGCGATCCACGGTCACGGCGACGACGACCATCCCGTCCTCGGCGAGGAGCTGGCGGTCACGGAGCACCACCGGCCCCACGTCGCCGACCCCTTTCCCGTCGACCAGCACGCGGGCGAGGGGAACGCGCTCGAGCACCCGCGCTCCGGTCTTGGTGAGCTCGAGCCCCTGCCCGTCCTCGACGACGAAGACGTGCTCGGCCGGAAGGCCCACCTCCCGCGCCAGACGACCGTGCGCCAGGAGGTGCCGGTACTCGCCGTGGACCGGGATGAAGAACTGCGGCCGGACGAGGTTCAGCATGAGCCGGAGCTCGTCCTGGGACGCGTGGCCCGAGACGTGGACGAACGCCACCCCCTCCCACAGAACCTCGGCACCCTGGCGGAGGAGCTGGTTGATCACGCGCGTGACCGTGCGCTCGTGGCCCGGAATGACCCGGGCCGAGAGGATCACGAGGTCACCCTCGCCCACGCGCAGGTACTTGTGCTCTGCGGCCGCCATGAGGGCCAGCGCCGAGTTTGGCTCGCCCTGGCTCCCCGTGGAGATGATCACCTGGCGGTAGGGCGGCAGCGCCGTCAGCTCTTCGAGGGACAGGAGCGTCCCGTCGGGAACGCGGAGGTAGCCCAGCTCCGCGGCCAGGCGCACGTTGGTCTCCATGCTCCGCCCGAGGAGCGCGACCTTGCGCCCGAAGGTGGCGGCGAGGTCGAGGACCTGCTGGATGCGGTGGACGTGCGAGGCGAAGGTCGCGACGATGACGCGCCCGGGAGCGCGGCGGAACCGGTCGCTCAGCGCGCGCCCGACCTCGTGCTCGGACGGCGTGGTTCCCGGCCGGTCGACGTTCGTGGAGTCGGCCATCAGGCAGAGGACGCCGCGCTCCCCGAGCTCGGCGAGGCGATGATAGTCCGAGCGCTCGCCGTCGATCGGGTTCGAATCGAACTTGAAGTCCCCCGTGTGGACGAGGGTGCCGACCGGCGTCTCGATGCCGTAGCCGAGGCCGTCGACGACCGAGTGGGTCACCCGGATCGGCTCCACGCGGAAGCCGCCGACGTCGAACGCGCGCCGGGGCTCGACTGGCACGAGCCGGGCGCGGTCCAGGAGGCCGTGCTCGCGGAGGCGCTCGCCAGCCAGGGCGAGCGCCATCCGGGGCCCGTACACCGGGACGTCGAGCTCGCGCAGGAGGTACGGGAGCGCCCCGATGTGGTCCTCGTGGGCGTGGGTGAGGATGACCCCGCGCACCTGCTCGCGCCTCGCGAGGAGGTACGAGAAGTCCGGAATGACGTAGTCCACTCCGGGCATCTCGTCGTCCGGAAACATGAGCCCGCAGTCGACAGCCAGGAGATCCTCGCCCGACTCGAGCAGCATCATGTTGAGGCCGATCTCCCCGAGGCCGCCGAGCGGGAGGATGCGAACGCTGGGCTCGATCGCAGGGTCGCCCGGAGCCCCGGCCGGAGCGCTGGCCGGGATGACGCGGTCGGTCATACTTGGGCGTAGCGTATCACGCAGCCTCGGAGGCCCCTAAGAACCGGACCGCGGCGGAGGACGTCCTAGAGCGGGCGACGTCAGCCAGCCGGGGCGCGGCCGAGCGCGTCGGCCAGGCGGGCGAACTCCTCGAGCGAGAGGGTCTCGGCCCGGCGCCCGCCGTCGATCGCCGCCTCGGCCAGGGCGGCCGCGACACGCCCGGGGCTTCCAAGGCCCCCGCCCCGGAGGGCGTTCCCCAGGGTCTTCCGGCGCTGGCCGAAAGCGGCCCGGACCACGCCTGTGAACGTGGCCTCGTCGCTGACCTCGACCCGCGGCGTGGAGCGGAAACCGACCCGGATCACGGCCGACTCGACGGCCGGCGGCGGCCGGAACGCGACGGGCGGGACGACCTCGAGCTGGGTCACGTCGGCCCAGCGCTGCCAGAAGATCGAGAGCGCGCCGTAGTCGCGCCCTCCCGGGGGCGCGGTGATGCGCTCCGCCACCTCGCGCTGGAGCATGAGGACCGCGGCGTCGAGCGTCGCGCGAGCGTCGAGGAGGCGCCCGAGAATGGGTTTGGACACGCTGTACGGAAGGTTGCCCACGACGAGCACCCGGCCGGCCGGGCTGGGGCGGAGGGCGCCGAGCTCCTCGTAGGCGAAGTCGCGCGCGTCGGCCACCATGATCTCGACGCGCGCGGCATCCGGCCACGTCCGCGCGGACGCGGCCAGCCGGGCCTGGAGCGCCGGATCGATCTCGAGCGCGACCAGACGTCCCGCCCGCGCCGCGAGGGCCCACGTCAAGGTGCCCGGACCGGCGCCGATCTCGCAGACGACGTCGGCGCGGGTCGCACCCACCGCCTCCACGATCCGCGCCGCCACGCCCGGATCGACCAGGAAATGCTGTCCGAGCGCCCGCCGCCGGCGGCCCGTGGCCCGGGGCACGCGCCCGCGCGGTCCACCCGGGCCGCCGGTCACGAGGCCGGGCCGCCCGCGGTCCGCCGGGCGCGATGCTCCGCGAGAAGGGCGGCATGCACCGCTCGCACCTGGGCGGCCGTCTCCTCCCGCATACCGGAGCTGTCGATGACGTAGTGAGCGTGTCGCACCTTCTCGACGAGCGGCATCTGGCTCGCGACGCGCTGCTCGGCCTCCGCGCGGTCGAAGCCGTCCCGACCCATGAGCCGTTCCAGCTGGACCTCGCGCTCGGCGTAGACCAGGACCACACGGTCCACCTGCGCCACAGCGCCGATCTCGATGAGGAGCGGGATGTCGAGCACGACGACTCCGTTGAAGCCCTCGGCCGCCCAGGCGTCGAGGATCGCCTGCCGCCGGGCCATGATCGCGGGATGGGTGATCGCCTCGAGGACCTTCCGGCGCACGGGATCGGCGAAGACGAGGGCCCCGAGACGCTTCCGGTCGAGCTGGCCGTCGGGCATCGTGACGTCAGAGCCGAATGTCTCGACGATGGCCCGCCAGGCCAGCTCACCCGGCGCGACGACCTCGCGGGCCAGCACGTCGGCGTCAACGAGCCGGCAGCCCAGCTCCACCAGCTGCCGGCCCACGGTCGACTTCCCCGACGCGATCCCGCCGGTCAGACCGACAAGGAAGTAGGAACGAGATGCCGCCACAGGTCACGGCCCGCCGAAAGCCGGCCGGACTAGCGACCGGCCTCCAGCCGATGCAGCCGGGACTCGAGATCGCCGTATCGCTGGCCGAGCTCGCTGACCCGCGCCTCCAGCGACTGGATCTTCCGGTCAAGCTCCGCGTACGAGAACCGAAGCATCGCGCTGAGCTCCCGCTGAGCGCGGAGGATGTCCTCGCGGAGGTTGGCCTCTACCCGGTCGACGCGCTCCGAGAGGGCGGTGACGCCCTCGGCAACCAACCGAACATCGGCGCGCACCCCTTCGCCGACCACGTCGAAGTGTCGCCGCGTCTCGACGGTGCTCACGTCGATGTGCCGGCGCAGCTCGTCCACCGCCGCACGCAGCTCAGGATCCATGGCGTCCCATCCTACTCCGGTGCCGCGCGGCCGAGAAGCGCGACGAACTCGGGACTCCCCTCACGCCGCCGGCACCGCCGAGCCGCCAACCGCCGAGTCACCAAGAGGACCCACAACCAAGCGGCTCAACTCCCGGCCGCAGACCTATCCGGGTAGCCGGAACTCGCCGCGGGCCACCGTGACGGCCGACCCGCCGACCTCGACCCGCTCGATCCGGTCGGGGCCGCCGTCGGCGCGGGCGAAGAGGACGCTCGGGCGGTGGATCTCGGCGCCCTGGCGAATCTCGATCTCCTCGCCGAAGGGGATGCGGCCGTGGCGCGCCAGGTGGCAGGCGAGCGGCCCGGCGGCGGAGCCGGTGGCCGGGTCCTCCGGCACGCCGGCGCCGGGGGCGAAGGCGCGCGTCTTCCAGCGGCGCCCCTCCCCCGCGAAGCAGTTCGTCGTCCCACGCGGGAGCAGACGCGCGAGCGCCTGGAAGTCCGGCTGGAGCGCGGCCACCTGAGCTTCGCTGTCGAGCGCCACGAAGACGTGGCGCGAGCCGTTGTCGTAGAGCTCCACGGGAAGCGCGGCCCGCGCGACCCCGAGCGCGCGGAGGAGGGCGGCCGGGTCCGCAACCGCCTCGACTCGAGGCACGGGCTGCACCATCCGGCCAAAGACGATCCGCGGGCCGTCCCGCTCGATCCGGACGGGCACCGGCCCGACGCCCGTCTCGAGCACGATCTCCGGGAGCTGGAGCGGCGCCGCCAGGACGAAGGCTGCCCCGAGAACCGGGTGCCCCGCGAACGGCAGCTCGTGACCAGGGGTGAAGATCCGGATGCGCACGTGGCCGAAGCCCTGCGCCGGGTAGCAGAACACGGTCTCCGACAGGTGCATCTCGCGGGCGAGGGGCTGGAGAAGCGCCTCCGGGATCCCGCGCGCGTCCGTGAAGACGGCCAGCGGGTTGCCCTCGAGCGGGCGATCCGTGAAGACGTCGCAGATCACGTAGCGGAACTCCGGCATCCTCACCCCCAGAACCCTTGAACTGCCAACGCTGTTGCAGCTGAGTCACCTCGGGCGTGGCCGAGGACGCCGGGATGCGACGGTCATCGGGCGCGCCCTAGACCTCGGCCCAGTCGCGGCCCTCCTTGACGTCGACCCGCAGGGGCACGGCCAGCGCCACGACGGCCTCCATGATCTCGGGCAGGAGCTCCCGCACGGCCGCCGTCTCGGCGTCCGGCACCTCGAGGAGGAGCTCGTCGTGGACCTGGAGCAGCATCCGGCTCCGGAGCCCCCGCGTGGCGAGCGCCGCCGCGAGGCGCACCATCGCGAGCTTGATGATGTCGGACGCGGTGCCCTGGATCGGCGCGTTGGCGGCCATCCGCTCGGCGGCGTTCCGGGCCACCGGATTCCGCGCGCCGAGCTCCGGCAGGTAGCGGCGCCGCCCGAGAAGGGTCGTGACGTACCCCTGCACCCGGCCCTCGGCCACCACGCGGTCGATGTAGGCCCGCACGCGCGGGTGAGTCGCGAAGTAGTCGTCGATGAAGCGCTGGGCCTCAGCCCGGCCGATCGACACGGCCTGGGAGAGCCCGAATCCGGAGAGACCGTAGAGGATCCCGAAGTTGACCACCTTGGCCAGGCGCCGCATCTCCGATGTGACCGCCTCGGGCGCCGCTCCCATGATCTGCGCGGCGGTGCGCGTGTGGATGTCCTCCCCCCGCTGGAACGCCTCGACCAGGGCCGGCTCCTCGGAGAAGTGCGCGAGGATCCGCAGCTCGATCTGCGAGTAGTCGGCGGCCACGAAACGCCACCCGTCCTCCGGGATGAACGCCTGGCGGATGCGCCGGCCGAGCTCGGTGCGGATCGGGATGTTCTGGAGATTCGGGTTCGACGACGACAGCCGCCCCGTCGCGGCGACCAGCTGGTTGAACGAGGTGTGGATGCGCCCCGTCCGCGGATGGATGAGCGCCGGGAGCGCGTCCGCGTACGTGCCCTTGAGCTTGGAAAGCTGACGGTACTCCAGGATCTTCCCCGGGAGCGCGTGCCCGAGCGCCAGCTCCTCCAGCACGTCCACGTCGGTGGAGTAGCCGGTCTTCGTGCGCTTGAGCGGCGGCAGCTTCAGCTTCTCGAAGAGCACGACCGCGAGCTGCTTCGGCGAGTTCGGGTTGACCGCCTCGCCGGCGAGCTGATGGATCTCCCGCAGGAGCGCGTCGAGCTGCGTGTCGAGCTCCTTCGCCAGCTGACCCAGGCGCTCGGGATCGGCCCGGATCCCGAGCCGCTCCATGTCGGCGAGGATGGGGACGAGCGGCACCTCGAGCGTCTCGTAGAGGGACGCCAGCCCGTGCTCGCGGAGCAACGGCACCTGGAACTCGGCGAGCCGCCACACGCCCTCCGCCCGGGCGCCGGTCCACGCGGCGATCCGCGCCGGGTCCGCGTCGCTCACCGGCGCGCCGGCGAGGAGCGTCTCGAGCGCGCCGGGCACGGCCGGTTCCCCCGCCTCGGCCGCCAGCTGGTCGAGCGGGTACCCGCTCCGGCCCGAGTTGAGGAGATACGCCGCCACGGCCGTGTCGTGGACACCCCCCGCGCCCAGGGCAACCGCCGCGCCGCGCGCCCAGCCGACGAGGGCCTTCGTGTCGTGCCCCACGAGCCCCACATCGCCGGGGATCTCCGGCCAGCCCGCGTGGTAGCACGCCCCGCCGGCCGGCGCGTACGCCGCCACCCCGTGGAGGGTGAAGTCGGGCGCGCTCCCCCCAAGGACGGGCTCGACGGCAAGGCGCCCGCCGGCGCGGGCGAGGAAGTCGCGCCACCCCGCCCGGTCGACCACCGGCACGGTCGCGGCGGGCAAGGCCACGGCGCGCGCCGGGACCTGGCGGAGCAGCGCGGAGAACTCGAGCTCGGTCCAGAGCGCGCGGAGGCGCTCCCACTCGGGCTCCCGGACCCGGAAGCGCTCCAGGTCGAACTCGATGGGGAGCGCGCCCTCGAGGACCGCCAGCTGGCGCGAGAGGAAGGCCTGGTCGCGGTGACGCGCCAGCGCCTCGCGGAGCTTCGGGCCGGTGACGACCGCGAGATTCGCGTAGACGGCCTCGAGGCTCCCGAACTCCCGCAGGAGCTTCTGCGCCGTCACCTCCCCCACCCCGGGCACCCCCGGGATGTTGTCGATCGAGTCGCCCATCAGCGCGAGGATGTCGGGGATGCGCACCGGCGGGACGCCCCAGCGCTCCTCGACCTTCTGGGCGTCGTAGAGGACGCGCTCCCCGGTTCGCCCAAGGACCGAGAGCACCGTGACGCGCGGGTCGACGAGCTGGAGAGCGTCCTTGTCGGCCGTGACCAGCACCAGGTCGATCGACGTGTCGCGGAGCCGGCGGGCGGCGGTTGCCAGGATGTCGTCCGCCTCGTACCCGGGCGCCTCGAGCAGCGGGAGACCCATCGCCTCCAACGACCGGCGGACCCACGGGATCTGCTCGACCAGGTCCTTCGGCATCCCGGGGCGCTGGAGCTTGTAGGCCTCGAACTGCTGGTGCCGGAAGGTCGGGCCCGGCGCGTCCCAGGCGATCCCCATGTAGGTCGGCCGGTCCTCGCGGAGAAGCTTCCAGAGCATCATGGTCATCCCGAGCGTCGCGTTGGTCGGCAGGCCGCGCGATGTCGAGAGATGGCCGATGGCGTGGTAGGCGCGATAGAGGTACGACGGGCCGTCGACGAGGTAGAAGCGCTCCGGCCCCGACTCGCTCACTGGGCTACCGTGGCGGACGGCCTTCGGCCTGTGGCGGCCGGCGGGCTCACGTGTCCCCTCTCACGACCCGAAAATACTCCGCCCGTACGAACTCCGCCACCTCGCGGTGCCGCGCGAGGAGCGCCCGGCTGCCGTCCTGGCCCGCCTCCCGCGCGAGCCGCGCGAGCACGTGGCCCGTCGTCGGGAGGCAGTCGGCCGGCCGCACCTGGCCGAGGCGCAGCGACCGAAGGAGCCGGCGAAGGAACTCGTAGGCTGCCAGGAGCCCGCGGGCCGTGGCATCCGGCAGGAGTCCGAGCGCGCCGAGACGCGCGAGGGCGCGGCGCGTCGACGGCGTCCGGAGTGTTCCGTGGCGCGCGCCGTGGCTCAACTGGAGGACCTGGACCAGGAACTCGACGTCCACGAGCCCGCCGGCGCCGAACTTGAGGTGGATGCGCCCGGGCCCCTCCCGCCCGAGCTCCAGCTCCATGCGCGTCCGGACGTGGTGGATCTCCGCGCGCTCTTCCTCCGAAAGCCCGGGGCCGAAGACCCGCGTGCGGCGGAGCGCCATGAACCGCCGGGCGAGCGTCGGGTCGCCGAGGATCGGACGGGCGCGCACGAGCGCGTGGCGCTCCCAGAGCGCCGCCTCCTCCCGGAGGTAGCGGTCGAGCGTCTCCAGGGAGTGAGCGAGCGCCGTGGCCTTGCCGCCCTGGCGGAGGCGGAGGTCGACGCGGAACACCTGGCCCGTCCGTGTGATCGCGGTCAGGATCGTGTAGAGGCGGTCGACCACCCGGTCGAAGTAGACGTGCGCCTCCGGGCCGGTCTCCCGCGGCCCGTCATAGAGGACGACCAGGTCGAGGTCGGACCCGTAGTCGAGCTCACGGCCCCCGAGCTTGCCCATGCCGACGACCAGCGCCGGCACGGGTCGCCCGTCGACCAGGGGCTCGCCCCGGGCGGCGCGAGCCTCGGCGACGGCGAGCTCCCAGGCGAGGCCGACGCTCGCCTCGGCCAGCTCGCCGAGCGCCCACGCGACCCGGGTCGGCCGCTCGCCGAGGACGAGGTCGCGCCAGGCGATCTCGAGCTCCTCCCGCTGCTTGAACAGCCGGAGCCGGTCGGCGTCCTCCGCCCCCGGGACGGCGAACTCGCGGAACGCCGCCCGGAGAAGGCGCGCGGACCGGGGCCGGGTCCCGGACGCCGGGCCCAGGGCGTCGAGCAGCTCCGGCCGCGAGATCAGCGTCTGCGCGAGCCGCTCCGACCGCGTGAAGAACGTGAGCATCCCGCCGAGCAGCGCCGGGGTCGAGGCCAGCCGGGCGAGGTAGGCCGTCCGCGGCCCCGCGGTGGCGACGAAGCGCTCGAGCGCATCGAGGGCCGCGTCCGGATCCGGCACCGACCCGAGCGCGGTGAGCGTGGCGGGGAGCAGCGTGCGGAGCGCGATCCGGACGGCCGCAGGGACCGCCACCAGCGCCGGCCCTTCCCAGAGGAGCCGGAGGTTCTGACGCGCGCGCGCGGGATCGGCGAAGCCGACCGCCGCGACGGCCGCCGCGTCCCACGGCGGCGCCTCCGGCACCTCCCGCCCGGAAGCGTCGAAAAACCCCTCGAACGCGGTGCGGACCGTCCGGCGCGTCCGGTCGTAGTCGAGGAGGAACGCGCGCCCGACGGCCTCCCGGTCCCCCGTGTAGCCGAGGCGCCGCGCCAGCTTCGCGAGCTCGTTCGGATCGGCGGGCAGCGTGTGTGTCTGGAGCGCGTGGAGGATCTGGAGGCGGTGCTCGATCGTCCGCAGGAAGACGTAGCCGTGCGCGAGCCGCCCCGACTCCTCCCAGGACAGGTACCCGCGCTCGGCGAGCCGGTGGAGGGCCCGCAAGCTGTTCCGCTCGCGGAGCCAGGGATCCTGCCCGCCGTAGAGGAGCTGGAGGGCCTGGATGTGGAACTCGATGTCGCGGATCCCGCCCACGCCGAGCTTGACGTGGCGCTCCTGCTGTCCCCGCGCGCGCAGACGCCGGTCAATCCGGTTCTTCATCGCCCGGATCTCTCTGAGCGCCTCGCGCTCGAGCCCGGGTCGGTAGACGATCTCGCGCGCCAGATCGAGGAACGCCTGCCCCACCCGCTCGTCCCCGGTGGCCATCCGTGCTTTGATCAGCGCCTGGCGCTCCCAGAGGGCCCCGCGCGTCGCATGGTAGGCGCGGTAGGCGGCGAGCGGGAGCGCGAGCGGACCGCCGGTCCCCTCGGGCCGGAGCCGGAGGTCGACCCGGTAGACCGTGCCCTCCTCTGTCATCGCGGTCAGCGCCCCGACCAGCTGCTCGGCCAGGCGCGCGAAGTACGCCCGGCTCGACACGACCTCCGGCCCGTCCGTCTCGCCCTCGTCCTCGTAGACGAAACAGAGGTCGATGTCGGACGAGTAGTTGAGCTCGGCGCCCCCGTGCTTGCCGAGCGCGATCACCGCGAACCCGGTGGGCGTCCGCTGGCCGTCCGGGGCGACGTGCGTGGGCCGCCCGTAGCGCGCGTGGAGAGCCGGCTCCACCATCGCCCGGGCCTGCGCCAGACACGCGTCGGCCAGCTCCGACAGCTCCTGGGTAGTCGTCACGAGATCCGCGTCCCCGAGCAGGTCCCGGAGGCCGATCCGGCACAGCTCGCGGCGCTTCACCCGCCGGAGCGCATTGAGCCGGGCCTCGTCGGTCCGGAACGGACGGCAGGCGCCGGCCACCTCCGCGTGCATCGCCTCGCGAGAGCGCGGCCGCATCACGCCAGGATCGAGGAGCCAGGGGACCGTCTGCGGGGAGCGGATCAGCGCGTCGGCCAGGAACTGGCTCGTCGCGACGAGCGTCGTCAGGATCGGGATGGCCTCCGGGTGGGCGGCGAGCAGGGCATAGAAGCCGCGCCGGTCGAGCGCGGCCGCGGCGAGGCGCTCGAGGTTGTTGAGCGCCATGTCGGGATCGGCCGAGGCGCCCAGGTGGTGGAGGAGTCGCGGCAGGAGCGGCGCCACCTGGTCGCGCAGGTCGGGCGTCTCGGCGAGCCGGCGGAGGTTCGCCAGCGCGCCGGCAGGGTCCAGGAACCCCAGGTGCCCGAGTGCGGCGAGGCAGGCCGGCGGTGGCACCGCCGGATCGAGAAAGTCGGCGGCCGGCGGGAGCCCCGCGCGGGCCGGGTGTTCCGTCAGCACATCGCCCCCGCGCGCGCGCGGGCCCCGCCGGGAGGCCGGGGCCGCGCGGCCAGCGCCTCCACCCAACGCGTGACGCCAGGGGCGAGGGGCGGGCTAGATCGCGTCTTCGCCCCGCTCGCCCGTCCGGATGCGCACGGCCTCCTCCACGGGCAGGACGAAGACCTTGCCGTCACCGATCGAGCCCGTCTTGGCGGCCGCAATGATGGTCTCCACCACCTTGGACACGAGCGAGTCGGCGACCACGAGCTCCACCTTGACCTTGGGGAGGAAGTCGATCGTGTACTCGGAGCCGCGGTAGAGCTCGGTGTGCCCCTTCTGGCGCCCGAACCCCCGGACCTCCATGACCGTCATGCCGATGACGCCGATCTCGGTCAGCGCTTCTTTCACGTCATCGAGCTTGAACGGCTTGATGATGGCTTCGATCTTCTTCATGCATGCCTCCGGGCCTTCTTGATGGCCCTCCGGTAGCAGGTGACGTACGACTCGGCCGAGACGGCCCACGAGAAGTCGGCCGCCATGGCGTTCGCGACGAGGCGACGCCAGGCCGCCGGGTCCGCGTGCGCGGTGAACGCGCGCGCGAGCGCCGTGCCGCAGGCGTCGGCCGACAGCTCGTCGAAGAGGAATCCGGTGCCCTCACCGGTCGCTGCGTCCCACGCTCGCACCGTGTCGGCGAGCCCTCCGGTCCGCCGCACGACGGGCACGGTCCCGTAGCGGAGCGCGATGAGCTGGCCGAGCCCGCAGGGCTCGTAGCGCGAGGGCATCAGAAACAGGTCGGCGCCGGCGTAGATCCGCCGGGCGAGGCGGTCGTCGAAGCCAAGGCGCACGGCGACCGACTCGGGATGAGCCTCGGCCAGCTCGCCGAGCAACCGCTCGAGGGGCTCCTCGCCGGAGCCGAGCACGACGAGCTGGCCGCCCGCGGCCCGGATGGCGGGGACCGCCCCCGCGACCAGATCGAGCCCCTTCTGCGCCGCCAGGCGGCTCACCACCCCGACGAGGGGCGCCCGGCCCCCGGGGTCGGGCAGCCCCATCTCGTCCCGGAGCGCCGCGGTGCACGCAGCCTTGCCGCCCAGGTCGTCCCGGTCGAACCGCTTCGGGATGTCCAGGTCCGTGGCCGGGTTCCAGGCTAGGACGTCGAGACCGTTCAGGATGCCCACCAGGTTCGCGCGCCGCTCGCGCAGCACGCCGTCCATCCGCTCGCCGAACGCCGGGGTCTGGATCTCCCGGGCGTAGGTCGGGCTGACCGTGGTCAACAGGTCGGCGAAGATCAGGCCGCCCTTGAGAAGCGACAGGTGCCCGTAGAACTCGATCCCGGCCGGGGTGAAGAGATCCCAGCCCAGCCCCGTCATCGGCAGATCGTAGTGCCAGAACACGCCCTGATAGGCAAGGTTGTGGACCGTGAAGACCGTCGCCACGTCCGCGTACGCGGGCGCGTCTCGATAGAGCGTCTCGAGGTAGACGGGGATCAGCCCCGCTTGCCAGTCGTTCGCGTGGACGACCTGCGGCGTCCACCCGAGATCCGCGAGCGCCGCGAGAACGCTCCGGCAGAAGAAGACGAAGCGCTCGCAGTCGTCGCTGGCCCCGTAGAGCGCCGGGCGGTCGTAGTACCCGTCCTGGGCCACGAAATAGACGGGCACCCCCTCGCCGAGCCGGCCCTCGAGGAGCGCCCCCTCGACGGTGCGGTCGCCGATCGGGACCGTCACCCGGGGCACGGCGACCCGGAGCGGGCCGGCCACGGCCTCGACGCCCCGGTAGAGAGGCATCACCACGCGGACATCGTGGCCGAGTCGCGCGAGCGCCTGCGGCAGCGCTCCCGCCACGTCGGCCAGGCCCCCGGTCTTGGCGAACGGCGCGACCTCGGCCGCGACGTAGAGGATGCGCAGCGGCGCGCGCGCCCCCCGCCCTTCCTCCGACCGGCCAGCCCCCGCACTCCCGGGGCCGGGGGTCAGTCGAGACACCGGGCTCACTGCTCGACGATCGGATACACCAGCGCCGTCACGTGGGAGCTGATGCGCTTGAGGTTCGTGAGGACGTCCAGGTGGATCTCCGAGGTCTCGACGGACTCGGCCAGCCCGGCCCGGAGACGGTCGATGTGAGACTGCCGGAGCTCCCGCTCCCGCTGGCGGACCACGGGCCGCTGGTCGAGGACCTCGTGGGCCAGCGTGGGGTCGCTGGCCGTGAACGCGACGACCGCGCGCTCGAAGTTCTTCGAGACGAGCGCGTGGAACTCCATGAGCTCCGCTTCGCCGGGCTCCGAGAAGCGGCGGCCCTGGTAGAGCTTCTTCCGGGCGAGCTCCATGAGGTTCTTGTCGATGATGTCGCCGATGTTCTCGAGATTGCCGATGAACCCGAGGAGCGCGATCTCCCGCCGCGCGAGGTCCTCGGTCATGATCTGGCGGTCCAGCCGGGTGAGGTACAGCTTGACCTCCCGCTCGAGGTAGTCCACCTGGTCGTCGCGACGCACGACATCTTCGAGGAGCTCCTGGCTCCCGCTCCGAAACACGGCGGCGGCATCCCGCAGCATTCCCTGGACGATGTCCGCGATGCGCGACGCCTCCCGGGAGGCCTGCCCGATCGCGAGGCTCGGCTGCTCCATGAACCGCGCGTCCAGGTAGCGCGTGCCGAAGCGCTGCTCCGCTTCCGGCCGGTCCGGCACGGCCGCCATGATCAGTCGGGCGGCCAGCGGCTGGAAGGGAAGGAACAGGAGCGAGATCGCCACGTTGAAGAAGGTGTGGGCGTTGGCGATCTGGCGCGCGGGGTCCGCCGCGCTGGCGGCCACGAGCCCGACGAACGGGTCGAGAAACGGGAGCACGATCGCCACCCCGAGGAGCTTGAAGCCCACGTGGGCCACGGCGACCCGCCGCGCCTCCGTCGAGGAGCCGAGCGACGCGGTAAGCGCCGTCACGCAGGTGCCGATGTTGGCGCCCAGGACGAGCGGGAGCGCGCCGGGCAGGGTGAGGAGCCCGTGCGAGGCCAGCGCGATCACGAGCCCGATCGTGGCCGCCGAGGACGCGACCAGGGCCGCGAACGCCGCGGAGGCGGCGACGCCGAGGATCGGCGTCTCGGCGAAGGCGAGCAGCGCCTGGGCAAGGATGGCGTTGTCCTTGAGCGGCGCCATCCCCTCGATCATCAGCTTCAACCCGAGGAAGATCAGCCCGAACCCGAGAACGGCGTGCCCGAGGTCCTTGAGAAGCCGCCGCTTGCCGAGGAAGGTCATCGCGAACCCGATCCCGACGAAGAGGAGCGCGTAGTCGTAGATGTGGAACGCCAGCAGCTGGACGGTGAACGTCGTCCCGATGTCCGCACCCAGGATGATGCCCATCGCCTGGTAGAGGGTGAGGAGCCCCGCCTGGACGAACCCGATCACCATGATCGTGGTGGCGGTCGACGACTGGATCAGGGCGGTCGCCCCGGCGCCGGTCAGGAGCGCCGCGAACCGGTTGGCGGTCAGGTGGGTGAGCACCTGGCGCAGGCGGGCGCCCGCGAGCCGCTGGAGCCCGTCCCCGGTGTGCTGCATCCCGTAGAGGAGCAGCGCCATCCCGCCGAGGAGGACGATCAGGAGCCGCGAGGTCACGGGGTGACCGTCTCCCTGGCCACGTCGGCGAGGTGACCGGTCTCGTTGAGCGCAAGCAGCTGGCCCGCCGGCAGGGCGACGCGGGTGATCGATGCGTTGTCGAGCCGCAGCGACCAGATCGCGTTGAGCGGCCGGCCGAGCCACCCGCAGAGGGCGCTCGAGATCGCCCCTCCGTGCGAGACCACGAGCACGCGACCCTCGGGGTGCCGGCGGCAGAGCCCGTCGAGCGCGGTCCGCACTCGCGTCGCGAGACCCACCATGGGCTCACCGTCGGGGGGCGGGTGGTCGACGGGCGCCTCGAGCCAGCGCCGGTAGCGCTCCCCGTCCTGCGCCAGCACCGTCTCGAGGGTGAGGCCCTCCCAGGCGCCCAGCCCGACCTCCCGCAGGTCATCCATCGCGACCGGCTCGAGGCCGAGCGCGGGCTGGCATGCCGCGGCCGTGTCGCGCGCGCGGCGGAGCGGGCTCGTGTAGAGCGCGTCGAACCGGGTCTGGGTGAGCCCGGCGGCGAGGGCGGCGGCCTGCGCCTGGCCGCGGGGCGACAGCGGGGCGTCGAGCCCGCCCTGAAAGCGCCCCACCGAGTTCCAGGTGGACTCGCCGTGCCGTACCAGCCAGAGCTCCATTGAGCGCCTACGTCCGCGGCACGCGATCCCGGAACGTGCGGAGGCGACGCAGCGTCGTCTCGGGTTCCAGGGCGGCCATCATCGAGAAGAGTGGCGGGCTCGCAGTCTCGCCCGTCAGCGCGAGGCGCACCGGCTGCGCGAGGTCGACCAGTTTCACGCCCAGCTCGCTGGCGAGCTGCCGACACGCGCCCTCGAGCTCCGTCTCCGTCCAGGGCTCGAGGGTCGCCAGCCGAGCGAGGACCCGGTCCAGGCGTGGCCTGAGCGCCGGCGTCGCCAGCTTGCCGAACGCGGTCGGATCGTAGTCCGTCGGGTCCTCGAAGTAGAAGCGAGCCTTCGGAGCCATCTCGACAAACGTGGTCGCGCGAGTGGCGAGATGCGCGACGGCGCTGACGAGTAAGGTCTTTGAAGGATTCCGGATACCGAGTGGCAATAGGTACGGGCTGAATCGGGCGGCCAAGTCCTCGCGCGTCTTCGGGTCCTCGACGAGCCGTTTCATCCAGACCTGGTTCAGCCACTCGAGCTTGGTCCGGTCGAAGATCGCCGGCGTGGCACCCACCTGCCGGAGGTCGAAGAGGCGGATGAGCTCGTCCCGGGCGAACACCTCCTGGTCCCCGTGAGCCCAGCCGAGCCGCGCGAGATAGTTCACCATCGCCTCGGGCAGTACCCCCCCCTCGTCCCGGAACGCGAGCACCGAGGTCGCCCCGTGGCGCTTGGACAGGCGCTTCCGGTCCGGGCCGAGGATCATGGGGATGTGGGCGAACACCGGCTGCGCGTACCCGAGCGCCTCGTAGCAGAGGATCTGCTTCGGCGTGTTCGAGAGGTGGTCGTTGCCCCGGATCACGTGGGTGATCTTCGTGGTGACGTCGTCGACGACCACGCAGAAGTTGTAGGTCGGCGTCCCGTCCGACCGGACGAGGATCCAGTCGTCGAGGGTGGCGCGGTCGAACCTCACGTCCCCGTGGATCAGATCGGGCACGACCGTCGTCCCCACGTCCGGGATCCGGAGCCGGAGGGCCGCGGGCACGCCGGGACGGGGCGGGAGGTCGCGACAGCGGCCGTCGTACCGGAAGGTCTCCCCGCGCGCCTGGGCCGCCTCCCGCCGCGCGTCAAGCTCCTCCGGCGTGCAGTAGCAGCGGTAGGCCCGGCCCTCGGCGAGAAGGCGCTCGGCGTGGGCGCGGTAGATCTCGAACCGGCTCGTCTGCCGGAAGTACCCACGGTCCTCCGGACCCTCCTGGTCCCAGTCGAGCCCGAGCCAAGTCATCGCGCCGAGGATCTGCTGGATCGCCTCGTCGGTCGACCGGTCGCGGTCGGTGTCCTCGATCCGGAGGAGGAAGACCCCGCCGTGATGGCGAGCGAACAGCCAGTTGAAGAGCGCCGTCCGGGCCCCTCCGATGTGAAGGGGCCCGGTCGGGCTCGGCGCGAAGCGGACGCGAACGGATTCTGCCATGGAGGACACGATTTTAGAGGAAGTCGGCCCCTGGTCTCAAGAAAGCGGAACCTAGACCCGCGAGCGGGCGACCGAGGCCGCCCGGACCCGCTCGCCCGGGCGACGCGTCAGTACCGCGCGAAGAGCCGTCCCCAGCCGGTGTTCGCGAAGGCCCGGATGCGCCCCCGGCCCACGGTCGGGTACCACAGGACGTCGTGGTAGACGTTCGAGGCGAACGGCGCCCAGACCACCAGGGGCGAGTGGAGCAGGAGGTGCTTGAGCGGTCGGAGCGGGCCCTTCCGGATCAGCTGGTCTCCCCAGATCACCAGGCTCCGGGACGTCTGGCATCGGAAGTTCACGTCGGCCACGTCGTCGCCGACCAACTCGATCTCCCGCGGATCGGCCACCCCGAGTCCCCGCTCGTGAGCCATGCGGAGGTACGGGATGGCGAGCGGGTCGTAGCCCATGAGGCGCGCCGCGATCGCGTCGATCGCCACGGAGTCGGCCGAGGCGAGGATGAGGTTTCCCTCGCGCGGGAGCATGGTGCGTGGACCCGCCCCGTCCCCCACCACGGTGCCGTCCATGACGGCGAACACACCCGGATGGAGCTCCCGCTGCATGTAGAGCAGATCGACCAGGACCTCGTGGATGAACTCGTGCGCGTAGTGGCGGACCTCCTTCAGGAGCCCGCCGAACGCGTTCTTGACCGCGCC
>JBGQGN010000004.1:0-22713 GCA_041497395.1 Methylomirabilia bacterium | reverse complement strand
GCCCGTCTCCGCCGCGCTCCGGCAGCCGACCTCGACGACGGCGGGGGTCCGGCCGCGCGTGAACTTGATCGCGTTGCCCAGGAGGTTCGTCAGGGCCTGCCGGAGGAGCGCGGGGTCCGCCTCGGCCGCCCCCAGCTGGCCCACCCGGAAGTCGATCGGTCGGCCCTCGGCGGCGCCGCGCAGCTCCTCGAGGGTCTCCGCCACGATCTCGTCCACGTGGACGCGCTCAGTCCGGAGCGCCTGCCGTCCGAGGCGCGAGAAGGCGAGGAGGTCGTCGATCAGGGACCCCATCCGTTGGCTGCTCTTGCGCACCACGCCGGTGAGCCGCCGGCCCTCCGCGTCGAGCCGCTCCCCGTAGTCCTCGTCCAGCATCCGGGCGAAGCCGTCCATGGCGCGCAGCGGTGCCCGGAGGTCGTGCGACACCGAGTAGGAGAACGCCTCCAGCTCCTTGTTGGCGGCCATCAGCTCGGCGCTCTTCTGCTCCGCGCGCTCGCGCTCCCGGCGCTCGCCATCGTGCGCCGCGGCCAGCCGAGCGTAGAGCATGCCGTTCTCGAGGAGCAGCACCACGAGCACGAAGCTCGCCGCCAAGAGCCCGTACATGCGGCCGGCGTAGAAGCCGAGGTCGAAGCGGCCCTGGTTCAGGACGGCCGCCAGGGCGATGTCGAAGAGCCACGCGCACAGCACGACCATGAGCCAGAGATCGAGCACCGAATGCGGCCGCCGGCGCCACAGCACGACCAGTGCGAGCAGGCTGAGCGCCCAGACGGTCGAGACCACGGAGATCATCGCCGGCGTGTAGTTGTTGCCGCGCATGATCGCGGGCAGCGCGCCCTGTCCCGCCGTCGCCAGCAGGGTGACGCCGAGCGCGGCCACGAGCGCCGCCGTCACGCTCGAGAGAACGGCAACCCCCGGGCGGCCGCGCGGCCCGCCCGGGGCGCGTTCGTCGTCCTTGAGCCCCGCGTAGGCGATGACGAGCAGGGGGAAGCCCCCATGCCAGAACATGTAGAGCCACGCCGTCGTCTGGGGCCCCGCGCCGAGGAGCCCGGTGGGGGCGAACAGGCCGGGGAACGTGAGCCCGTGCGCCACGGCCATGAAGGCGGTGAAGAGATAGCCGCTGGCCAGCGCGAGCAGCGCGCGCGATCGCAGGATGCTGAACTGCCCGAACAGCAGGATCGCCGTGATCAGGTCGTTGACCGCGAACGCCGACTGATAGATCGGGATGAAGGCCCACACCTGCCCGAGCGGCACCTTCGCGAACGGCATCGCCACGACGAAGATCCCGAGGGACACCAGCACGACCGCCAGCGCGAGCCGGCGCTCGCCCCGCCCCGCGGGCAGCGTGGACAGGAATACTCGGCGCTCGTCGATCGACTCGCGCGCCATGCGTTCTCCGCTGAACCAAGCGGAAGATATCACGCTCGGTGCGGCGCCCCACCGTTTGCCGTTCGCGCCGGAGCGCGGCGGCGCGCGGCCGTCGGATCAGCGGTCCGACGCGAGGTCTGCTTCCAGCGCGCGACGCTGCTCAGGCGTCAGCGCCGTCTCGGCGGCGATCGTCGGGAGATCGATCCCGATCGCGACGGGGACGCGGCCCTCGACGGGAAACGTCAGGTACTGCACGGAGGAGACCCGCTCCGTCCCCACCTGCCGGGGGTCGAAGGTGGGCCGGACGCGCGTGCCGTCCCCGAGGCGCGCGTAGACGTGGCGCGGGAGATCCAGCCACTCGCGGAGCTTGACGGCGCGCACCGCCGGGTCGTCGATCTCGATCAGGAGGGTCGCGCCGAGCTCGCCCGGGCCGCCGAGGAGCTCGTTGTACGTCTCGATCTCGTGCGCGATGCCCGCCGCCTCCGTGATCCGCTCGGTCCGGAGCATCTCCTGGACCTGGTACCAGACCGTCCGCCGGTTCTCGAAGAGCAGGGTGACGTGCGCCCCGACGTGGACGCGCCGCGGGGCCTTGGCCGCGATGACCTCGCGCCGGACGTCGTCGCGCATCCGCTCGTAGGTGGCGAGATCCAGGATCTCCTCCCGCCGGACCGGCCTCATCCCGGCCCCATCTCGGGGGCGGCGGGGGGCGCGGCCGGCAGCGGGACCCGCGTCGGGAAGCCGTCCTCCCGGTAGGCGCGGGCCAGGAGCGACATGGGGTGGAGCGCCTGCCGCCCGGTGTGCTGCCGGAACTGGAGGGCCGCGAGCGGGCACTCCGTCGCCCACACGCTCGCCTCGACGTCCCGGAGGCCGTCGAAGGCCTTCCGGCCGATCCGCGCGGAGGGCTCGAAGCCCTCGACGGTCATGGCGTAGGTGCCGTCGTGGCCGGAGCACTCCTGCACGAGGCTCACGCGCACGCCGGGGATCTTCCGGACGAGGTCCCGGCCCCGGAAGCCGATCGCCTGGGCGCGCAGGTGGCACGGCGCGTGGTAGGCAACCGGCCCGCCCGGCGTGCTGCGGAAGTCGGTGTTGAAGCGCGGCTCGTCCCGGATCGACCAGAGGAACTCGGCGGGGTCCCGGACGGCGGCCGCGATCCGCTCCGCGGCGGGCCGGTCCGCGGGGTCGACCAGCGCCGGGTGCTCGCGCCGCATCATCATCGAGCAGGTGGGGTTGATCGCGAGCACCTTCGCCCCCGCCTGGACGAAGGGCTCGAGCCGCCGGATGTTGGCGGTCGCCTGGCGGCGGACCGTGGCCAGGTCCCCGTGCTCCCAGGCCGGCATGCCGCAGCACTCGAGACCCGCCACGCAGCGCACGTCGACCCGGTTCCGCTCGAGCACGTCGATCGTGTCCCGCCCGATCTCGGGGGCGTTGTGCTGGACGTAGCAGGTCTGGAAGAGGACCGCCTCGGCGCCGGGCGTCGTGGCGAGCCGGCCGGTCCGCCGCGCCCACGTCTCGAACGTGCGCCGGGCGAACGCCGGGAGCAGCTTCTGCCGATGGATCCCCAGCGTCTTCTCGAGAACCCACCGGGTCGCGCGGAGCCCGTTCGCCACGTTGGCCATCCCGAGGCTCAGCCGGGCGAACCGCCCCGCGGTATCGGGATCCCCGAGGACGCGATCGCGGAGACCGATGCCGTGGTGGCGCGCCTCCTGGGCATCGTGACGGTGGACCAGCGCGGGGAAGTCCATCTGGAAGGCGTGGCCCTCGCGCCGGGTGTACGGGCACTGGACCTCGCAGAGCTTGCACTGAAAGCACGCGCCGAGGATGCGGTCCGTCTCGCCGGCGGTGATCCGCCGGACGTCGCCCTCGTGGGCCCCGTCGAGCAGCCCGAAGAGCGAGGGAAAGACGTCGCAGTACTTGAAGCAGAGGCGGCAGCCGTGGCAGATCTCGAAGGTGCGGAGGGTCTCCTGGCGGAGCGCGTCGGGCTCCCAGTAGACCGCCTCGCTCGGCTCGTAGGAGAGCCCCGGCGTCGGGCTATAGCGGATGTTCTGGCCAGATTCGCTCATCAATGCCTTCATCGGCTCCAGGGTGCGGCGGTATGACAGCACGGCGCCCGCTCTGAAGGGCGCGGCGCCGCCCAGGCGGACAGGCGCCCGCGGCGGCGAGGCCCAGAGAGGAGCTCGACTGCCGCGGGCGCTTACGCCCGGACCCCGATCAGCTGACCTGCCTCAGCAGGTTCGTGAAGCGGCCCGCGTGGGACTTCTCCGCCTTCGCGAGGGTCTCGAACCAGTCGGCGATCTCGCCGAACCCTTCCTCGCGCGCCGTCTTCGCCATGCCCGGGTACATGTCGGTGTATTCGTAGGTCTCCCCGTGGATGGCGGACTTCAAATTCTCCGACGTGTCGCCGAACGGCAGGTCGGTGGCGGGATCACCCACCTTCTTCAGGTAGTCGAGGTGCCCGTGGGCGTGGCCGGTCTCGCCCTCCGCGGTGTCGCGGAAGTTCCCGGCGACCTCGGGATAGCCCTCCACGTCGGCCACCTTCGCAAAGTACATGTACCGCCGGTTCGCCATGGACTCCCCGGCGAAGGCGTCCTTCAGGTTCTTGTGGGTGCGGCTGTTCTTGAGCTGGCTCATGCGCGTGTCCTCTTCCTCGCGGCCTCAGGTGGACCGCATGCGGGGGGTTGATGCCGGGCGCGCCCGTCGTCGCGGCGCGGCGCGAGCCGGTCCGCGCGGGCCGCCCGGGCCCGGCGGGCACGTCTCGCACCGGCCGACGATGCGGACATCGACGTCCTCGACGACGAAGCGCGGCCGCACCTGGGCGGCCACGCGGCCGACTTCCACCGCTGGCACCGCGGGCGCGTGGACGTCGGTCATGCGGCCGCAGACGCGGCAGATCAGGTGCTGGTGGGGCGCCAGGTTGGCGTCGAACCGCCCCGCGCCCCCCGTGGTGCTCACCCGCCGGAGCAGGCCGTCCTGGACGAGCGACTCGAGGACGCGGTACACCGTGGCCGGCGAGAGCGACGGCATCGCCCCCCGGAGGCGCCGGTAGATCGCGTCCGCCGTCGGATGGCTCGGATCCTCGGCCAGCGCCCGGTAGACGGCCAGCCGCTGGGCCGTGACCCTGACCCCGTGCTCCCGGCACCGGCGCGCGAACGAGACGGACAGATGGTCGGCGTCGGCCGGCGGGACGGATTCTCTCCTGCGAGTGATTCTCATCTAGGAGTCATTCTCACCGAAACGGGGCGGGCTGTCAAGCGAACGGCGAGCCCGGATTCGAGCCCCGGGAGGAGCGTGCCGGCGCCCGCCCGGGCGCTCAGGACGAGCGCCCGGGCCAGGCGCGCGGGACCTAGCCGCGGCGGGCGGCCGCCAGGGCGGCGTCGTAGTCCGGGGGCTCGGTCACCTCCGGCACGTACTGCACGTGCTTGAGATGCCCGTCCCCGCCCACGACGAAGAGCGCCCGCGCCTCGAGCCGGAGCGGCTCGATCAGCGTGCCGTAGGCGCGGCCGAAGCCGGCGTCGCGGTGGTCGGAGGCGGCCTGGACCCGGTCGATGCCCTTCTCGCCGCAGAAGCGCGCCTGGGCGAACGGCAGGTCCATGCTCACCGTGAGGACGGCCACGCTCGCCGGCAGCCGGGCGGCCTCCTCGTTGAAGCGCTTCGTCTGCGCCTCGCACACCGGCGTGTCGAGCGAGGGCACCACGCTCAGGACAAGCGTCTTGCCGGCGAAATCGCGCAGACTGACGTCGCGGAGGCCCTCGGGTCCGCGCTGGTGCAGCTTGAAGTCGGGGGCGCGGTCGCCGGCCCGGAGCTCCGGGCCCGCGACGGGCAGCGGGTTGCCACGCATCTTCACCGTCCGTCCGGACATGGGCGTCTCCTCCCTGAGGGGAACCGTGGGGATCGGACCGCAGCCCGGCACCGGCGGCGCCGCGCGACGCGATCTCGTGTCATCCTACCACCCGCGCCCGCCAGGGTCAGGCGGGCTCAGCCCGGTCGCGGCCCGCCCAGATAGCGGTCGCGGAGGGCGTCGAACCCGGCCTCGAGCTCCTGCGCCCGGGCCGCGGCCACCGCGGCGGCCGCCCCGGCGGCGTCCTCCGGCGGCCCCACGCGCCACTCGGCGAGGTACGCGTCCTCGCCCCCGAGCCCGTCCTGCATGGCGACCCGGTCGACGAGGTCCTGGAACGCCGGGCCGAGCGGCACGCTGACCTCGCCGCCGCCGTCCCGGGCCGTCACCAGCATCGGGATGTCGCGCCAGTAGGTGATCCGGACCGTCGTCATGGCTCCTCGCTCGGCGTCTGGCCCGGGTCCCTGGCGGCGGCTCCGGCGTTGACACCCGGAGACCGTCCGGCTAGAGTCGGGCTCGTCGATGATCAGCGTCGCCGCCCACCGCATCAAGCAGTACGGCGTCGAATTCTACCAGGCCTCCTTCTCGGCCCACGAGATCGACCGCCTCGTCAAGTTCGAGGTCCTCGGCTACGGCGGGCTCCCCGAGGACAAGTCCAAGCGCCGCGCCGCCCGGACGCGCGTGAACTGGGAGATCCTCGAGAGCCGGATCGGTGAGACCTCGGACGCCTACCAGCGCCCGGTCATCCGCCGGAAGATCGAGGAGCTGGTCGCCTACTTCCGGGACTGCCGGGAGGCCGGGAAGCTCCCCGCCATCCCCGGCGCCGTCATCATCACCTCCGACAAGCGCCTCGGGTTCCGGGCGGTGCCCCACCACGCGGATCTCGGGTTCCTCGAGATCCCCGAGGAGCCGGGCGTGCTCCGCGTCCTGGACGGCCAGCACCGGCTCCTCGCCCTCCACGCGCTCGCCGCCGAGGGCGACCTCCGGGGGCTCGACGTGCCCGCCGTCCTCTTCGACACGCTCGACGCCCAGCAGATCGTGGAGCTGTTCGTCACGATCAACGCCAAGCACACGCGGTTGAACCCGTCCCACCTGGTCAGCCTGGCCGGGCGGAAGCTCTATCCGGACGAGACCCAGGCGCTCGCGCACGACATCATCCGCGCGCTCAACGAGGACGAGACCTCCCCCCTCCAGGGCGAGATCAAGATGCTCGGGATCGGGCGCGGCCGGGTCGCGCAGGCGCCGCTCGCCGAGGAAATCGTGGACCTGGTCGAGAGCGTCGAGAAGATGGGCGGCCGCGGCCGGGCGAAGGAGCTCCGCGAGGCGGGGCGCCGCTTCTTCCTGAACTACGTGAAGGCGCTCTCGCAGACCTTCCCGCACGCGTGGGCCGGCCGCAAGTACTCGATCAAGACCGGCACCGCGCTCCGCGCCTTCATCCGCGTCGTCCCCGACGTGATGGCGCGGGCGCGCGAGCTCCGGGGCGACCCGTACGACCTTCGCGCCATCCGGGAGGCTCTTCGGCCCTGGGCCGAGCGGCTCAACGACCGGCGCTTCCTGACCGAGGGCGAGTGGCGGCAGAAGCTCGCCGGCGGCACGCGGGGGACGGTCGAGACCCTCGCCCGCGAGCTCCGCGACGCCCTCCGGGCGTAGCCCCGCTCCCACGTCCTTCGCCGGCGTGGGCGGCGCCGCGGTCGCTGCGCCCCGGCGGGCGTTCGCCCGCCTCGCGCGGCCCGGCCTCGCGGCGCGCGCCCGCTACCCGCCCGCGCCGGCGGCCGTCCAGGGAAAGTTCGCCGCCACGATCTCGAGCTCGCGCGCCCCGCCGGGCGCCTGCACCTTCACCTCGTCGCCCACCTCCTTGCCGATCAGCGTCCGGGCAATGGGCGAGAGGATCGAGATGCGCCCGATCGCGGGGTCGGCCTCGTCGGAGCCGACGATCTGGTAGCGTAGCTCCTTGCCGTCGGGGGCGCGCAGCCGCACCGAGGACCCGAAGGTGATGCGCGGGCCCTCCTTCGGCGGCTCGATGACCTCGGCCCCGCTCAGCTTGGCCTCGAGCTCCCGGATCCGCCCCTCGATGAACCCCTGCCGCTCCTTGGCGGCGTGATACTCGGCGTTCTCGGAGAGGTCGCCGTGGGCCCGCGCCTCGGCGATGGCCTTGATGATGCTGTGGCGCTCCACGCGCTTGAGCTGCTCGAGCTCCTGCTGGAGGCGGGCGTGACCTTCTCGGGTCATCGGGGTCCGTGGCACCATGGGTCGTTCCCTCGCGCGCGGAGCGTCGGCAGCGCCGGCGGGCGCTGCCCGAGCGGCCATTGTACTACCCCCTGGTACAATGGCCGCCACGCTCCCGTGGCACCCACGACCCAGGTCCCCCGTGTCTCCGCCCCCCGCGCGCCCCTCGCCGCCGTGCTGCTCCTCGGACTATGCGGGCTCCTCCTCCCGTGCGGCGCGGGGGCGCAGCCGCGCGCGCCCGGGCCGGCGAAGGGCGGCGGCGCCCCGGCCGAGCCCGCGCCCCTCCGCGTCACGACCGCCCTCGTCGAGGGCCGCACGGTCCAGCGGAGCATCGACACGGTCGGGAGCCTCCTCGCGTGGGAGGAGGCCGTCGCCCGCTCGCAGCTCTCGGGCACGATCGTCCGGCTCTACGTGGACCTCGGCGATCCCGTCCGGGAAGGCCAGCCGCTCGCGGACCTGGACCGCCGCGAGGCGGATCTCACGATCGACCAGCTCCAGGCGGACCTCAGCGCGGCCCGCGAGAACTTCGCACGGGCGCGGGCCGCGGCGGACGCGAGCCGCGCCAACCTCGAGCGGGTGCGGGACAGCCGCCGGGCGCTCGCGGCCGACGTCGAGCGGGCCCGCGCCGACGCCGAGTGGAAGCGCCGCGAGCTCGAGCGGAACCAGGCGCTTCTGGCCAAGGAGCTGATCGCGGCGCGCGACGTCGACCAGGCGCGCGCGCAGTCCCAGGCCGCCGAGGCGGTCGTCCAGATGGCCGAGACCTCGCTCGGCCAGCACGGGGACCAGGTGCGGACCGCCGAGGCCCAGCTCGAGGCGGATCTCGGCGCCGTCAAGGCGGCCTCGGCGCTCGTCCGCCAGCGGGAGGCGACCGTCGAGCTCGGGCGGAAGCGCCTCACCGACACGGTCGTCCCGGCCCCGCTCACGGGGGTCGTGGCCAAGCGCCACGTCTCCGTGGGTGAGTTCGTCAAGGACAACACCCCGCTCTTCACGCTGGTCGCCACCGACCCCTTGAAGTACACCGGCACCGTGGCGGAGCGCGCCGCGCCCGAGATCCGTGCCGGCCAGGAGGTGCGCCTCACGGTCGACGCCTTCGGCGCCCGCGCCTTCCCCGGGCAGGTGACGCGCGTCGCCCCCGTGGTGGACGTGCCGACGCGCACGCTCGCCCTCGAGGCGCGCGTCCCGAACGGCCAGGGTCTGCTCAGGCCCGGGTTCTTCGCCAGGGGCGCTGTCCAGGTCCGCCGCGAGAGCCGCGTGCCGTTCGTCCCCGCCGAGGCCCTCGCCTACGCCGTCGGGATCAGCAAGGTGTTCGTGGTGGCCGACGGCCGGGCGCAGGAGCGCCTGGTCAAGGCCGGCCTCCGCGAGTCCGGCTGGGTCGAGATCCTGGACGGGGTCAAGCCCGGCGAGACGGTCGCCACCTCCGGGCTCGCCCAGCTCTACGACGGCGCGCCGGTCGCGCCCGTGACCCCCGCCCCCGGCCCCGCGGCAGGGCCGGCTGCCAAGCCGTAGCGCCGTGTCGCTCGTCGACCTCTGCGTCCGCCGGCCCGTCTTCGCGACGATGCTGGTCGTCGCCCTCGTGGTGCTGGGGCTCGCCTCCTACCGGGACCTCGGTCTCGACATCTTCCCGAAGGTCGACATCCCGACCGTGACGGTCACGACGCGTCTCCCGGGGGCGAGCCCGGAGGAGGTCGAGAGCCAGGTCACCAAGCGGATCGAGGAGGTCGTCAACACGATCAGCGGGATCGACGAGCTCCGCTCGACGACGATCGAGGGGCAGAGCCAGGTCTTCGTCTCGTTCATCCTCGACCGCGACATCGAGGCGGCCGCGCAGGACGTCCGCGAGAAGGTGGCCACGATCCTCTCCCAGCTCCCGCAGGGCACCGAGACGCCGGTCGTCGAGAAGTTCGACTTCGACGCGGCGCCCGTCCTGGCCCTCGTCGTCTCCGGCCGCCGGGCCCCGCGGGAGATCACCGAGCTGGCCGACAAGCGGATCAAGCGGGCGCTCGAGGGCGTGAAGGACATCGGCGCCGTCACGCTGGTGGGCCAGCGGAAGCGCGAGATCCAGATCGCCGTGGATCCGAATCGGCTCGCCGCGTACGGGCTCTCGATCCAGCAGATAGAGACCGCCCTCCAGCGGCAGAACGTGGAGGTCCCCGGCGGGCGCCTCACGGGCGAGGGGCGCGAGGAGGGGCTGCGGACCCTGGGCCGGGTGACCGCCGTGGCCGACTTCGAGACGATCGTGGTCGCCGAGACGCCGCGCGGGCCGGTCCGCGTCCGGGACGTCGCCCAGGTCCTCGACGCCGAGGAGGAGCCGCGGACGCTCTCCCGCCTGGACGGGAACAACGCGGTGTCCCTCCTGGTGCGGAAGCAGTCGGGCACCAACACCGTGGCCATCGTCGACCGCGTCAAGGCGCGGCTGACGGACCTCCGGGCCACGCTCCCGCCGGACGTCACGATCGACGTCGTCCGGGATCAGTCGCGCTTCATCAAGCGGGCGCTCGGGGAGGTGCAGCACCACCTCGTTCTCGGCGCCCTCCTGGCGAGCCTGATCGTGTGGGTCTTCCTCGGCTGGCGGAACTGGCGGCCCGCCCTGATCGCCGCGGTCTCCATCCCGACCTCGATCATCGCCACGTTCTTCGCCATGCGGTGGGCGGGGTTCACGCTGAACAACGTCACGATGCTGGGGCTGTCCGTGTCGACCGGCATCGTGATCGACGACGCGATCATCGTGCTCGAGAACATCTTCCGGCACATGGACGAGGAGAAGCGCTCGCCCTGGGAGGCCGCGGTCACCGGGGCCAAGGAGATCGTCCTCCCGGTCGTCGCCACCACGGTCTCCCTGATCGCGATCTTCTTCCCGGTGGCGTTCATGGGCGGCCTGGTCGGCCGGTTCTGGCGGAGCTTCGGGCTCACGGTGAGCTTCGCGATCGTCGTCTCGCTCCTGGTCGCCTTCACGCTGGTCCCGACCCTCGCCGCCCGCGTGCTCCGCCCCCACCGCGCGGCCCGGCCGGGCGCGCGGCCGGCCCGGCCGGGCGTCTACGCGCGGATCGAGGCCGCCTACGAGGCGCTCCTCCGCGTGACCCTCCGCCACCGGCTCCTGACCGTCGTCGCCACGGTCCTGCTGCTCGGCGCCACGCTCTTTCTGGCGCGCGGGCTCAAGCTGGACTTCATCGTGGCCGACGACATGTCGGAGTTCGAGGTCGTGGTGGAGACGCCCGCGGGCTCCTCGCTCGTCCAGACCGACGCCATCGCGCGCCGGATCGAGACCGGGCTCCGCGCGATTCCCGAGGTCCAGCACGTCTTCACGAACATCGGCGTCCGGAGCGGCGTCCAGTCCAACGTCACCGACGTGTCGATCTACATCGGGCTCCAGCATCTGTCCGAGCGGACACGGAGCCAGTTCGACATCATGCAGGAGATCCGCCAGCGCCTCCGCGCCTCCCCCGAGCTTCGCGCGAGCGTCCAGCAGGTGAGCCTCGTCTCGGGCGGGGGCTTTCGCCAGACGCCCTTCAATCTGATCCTCCGCGGCCCGGACCTCGACCGGCTGACGGGCTACGCCGGGACCCTCGTCCAGCGCCTGGCCGCGATCCCCGGCTTCGTCGACGTCGACACCGCCCAGGCGCAGCGGAGCCCCGAGCTCCAGGCGATCGTCGATCGCCACCGGGCGGCCGACCTCGGGATCCGGATGGCCGACGTGGCCTCGACCCTCCGGATCCTGGTCGGCGGGGAGAAGGTGGGGTTCTACCGGGAAGCGGGGGAGCAGTACGACGTCCGGCTCCGGCTGGCCGAGGCGTTCCGCCGGGACGCGAGCACCCTCACCGACGTCACCGTCCCCTCGGCCTCGGGGCAGCTGGTGCGGCTCGGCAACCTCGCCCGCCTGGTCCCCGGCATGAGCCCGGCCCAGATCGACCGGTACGCGCAGGAGCGCCAGATCACCGTGGTCTCGAACCTCTACCAGAAGCCGCTCGGCGAGGCGATGCAGCAGGCGCTCCGGATCGTGGCCGAGCTCGGCATGCCGCCCGGGTACCAGGCCGTCCAGCTCGGCCAGGCGAAGCTCATGGCGGAGGCGTTCCAGAACTTCCTGGCCGCATTCCTGCTCGCGCTCGCCTTCATCTACATGGCGCTGGCGGCGCAGTTCGAGAGCTTCGTCCACCCGATCACGATCATGGTGTCGATGTTCCTCGCCATCCCGTTCGGGCTCCTGGCGCTGGTACTCTCGGGGATGACGCTCAACATCTACGCGATCATGGGGATGTTCCTCCTGATCGGGGTGGTCAAGAAGAACGCGATCCTCCAGGTCGACTACACGAACGTCCTCCGGGGGCGGGGGCTCGCGCGCTTCGAGGCCCAGCTCGAGGCCGACCGCGCGCGGCTCCGGCCGATCCTCATGACGACCTTCGCGATCGTGTTCGGCATGCTGCCGGTGGCGCTCGGCCGGGGGGATGGCTCGGCCTCCCGGGCGGCGCTCGCCATCGCCGTCGTCGGCGGGCAGGCGCTCTGTCTGATCGTGACGCTCGTCATCACGCCCGTCGTCTACTCGTTCTTCGACGACCTCCGGGGCTGGCCTCGGCGGCTCCTCGCCTGGCGGCCGACGTGGCGGCCGCGCGCGGCCCTCGGGCGGCGCCTCGAGGCGGGATTGAACGGCCAGCGGGAGACATGACGACCTCGAGCCGGCGCGGGGCGCTCGCTGCCCTCGCCGCCCTCGCCCTCGGGCTCCGTGCCGCGCGGCCGAGCTGGGCCCAGGCGGTCCCGCCGCCCCCGACGCGGCCCAAGCCCCCCCGGCCGCCGGCCGCCCCCGGCCCGCCCGCGGCCCCCACGCCGCCGGCCGCCCCCGCTCAGCCCGCGGCGCCCGCTCAGCCGGCAGCGCCGGCTGCGGATCCGCGCCCCGGCACCCCGGCGCCGCCGGCCGTGGTCGAGGAGATCCGCGCCACGCTCGCCCGCGCCGTGGAGCGCTTCGAGGCGCGGGACGCGGAGGGCGTTCTCGCGCACGTGTCCGAGGAGTATTGGACCGGCCCCCTGGGGAAGCGCGCCGTCCGGACCCAGCTCCTCACGATCCTCCAGCTCCACCAGCAGGTGCGGGCGCGCGTCCAGCTCGACGAGGTGCGGCTGGTCGGCGCGCAGGCCTGGGTCTGGACGACCGGCGACATGACCGGGCAGCTCGCGCTCGTCGGGCAGTGGATGCGGCTCTTCGTCTGGGAGCGGGAGCTCGAGGTCGCGCGGCGCGAGCAGGGCGTCTGGCGCCTCTACGGCTACCAGCAGTAGGGGGGCCGACCCCCAGCAAGGCGCGGCGGCGCGCCGCGGGCGGCCCGCCTGGCCCGCTAGTCGAAGCCCCAGGCGTAGACGCGCCGGGGCGTGATCTCGACCACGACCGAATCCCGGTCGCCCAGCGTCGCCTCGCGGGCGTACTGCGGGTACTTCGCGTAGAGACGCCGGCGGATCCGGCGGAACGTCGGGTTCCGCGCGTGCACCGTGGCGGGGCCCTGCACCACGACGCCCCGGAGACTCTTCCAGGCCTCGGTGTAGTCGTCGGCGCTCACGGCGATCTCGGGGTTCGTCCGGAGATTCTCGAGCTTCCGCCCGGTCTTCCCGGACGCGAAGTAGAGCCGGCCCTGCTCCACGACCAGGCACACCGGCACGACGTGCGGCACCCCGCGGGCATCGGCGGTCGCCACGTGGGCGACCCGCTGGAGTGCGAGGAAGTCGGCGTAGGCCCGCCGGAGCCGCATCGCCGGTGGCGCGGGCCTAGCTGTCGGAGAGGAGCTGGCGGTTGATCTCGATCTTCGCGCCCGCGCGGGCCGCGGCGAGCCACGCCTGCCAGAGCCGCGCGCGCTTCTCGCGAAGCAGCCGCGCCTCGAGCGCCACCCGCGCCGGCTCGAAGCCCGCCGGGTCTGGCCGGTCGCGCCCGAGGAGCTTGATCACGTAGAAGCCGCCGGGCCCCTCGACCGGCCCGCCGACGCCGCCCTCGGTCAGGGTGAGCGCGACGGGGCTCAAGACCTGCCCGAGCGCCCGATCGCCGAGGGGCTCAGCCCGGGAGAACGGCCCGACCTCCCCGTAGGTCACGTTGCCCTGGCGCGCGAGCGCGCGCGGGTCCTCACCCTTCTGGACGCCCGCGGCGAGATTCTCGGCCCGCGCCTTCGCCTCGGCGAGCGCCTTCTGGCGCCGGACGGCGCGGAGCACATCCGCGCGCGCCTCGGCGAGCGGCAGGAGCCGCGAGGGCTCGATGCCGACGAGCCGGAAGATGACGAGGCCCTCGGGCACGCGGACGGGGCTGCTCACGCCGTCGGGAGGCACGGCGAAGATGGCGTCGCTGGCCTCGGCCACGCGGCCGACGCCCTCGACCGGGTCCCCCCGGCGGAGCGGTCCCGCCTCCCGGACCGTCAAGCCTCGCCGGCGCGCCTCCGTCGCGAAATCGGCCGCGACCAGGAGCGCCTGCTGGGCCTCCTGCGCCCGGTCACGGTGGGCCTTCAACTGCCCCTCGGCGGCGAGCGTCGCCCGAAGGGTCGGGGCCACTTCCTTCAGCTCCTTCCGCGAGCCCGGCACGACCTCGACCACCTTGAGGATGTGGAAGCCGAAGGGGCTCCGGACGGGCCCGCCGAGCTCGCCCGGCTTGAGGCCCTGGATGGCCTTGTCGACCTCGGGCACGAGCTCGCCCGCAGCGATCAGGCCGAGATCGCCACCGCGGCTTGCCGTCGACGGATCCTCCGACGTCTCCTTCGCCACCTGGGCGAAATCGGCGCCGCCGCGGATCCGCGCGAGCGTCGTCTCGGCCCGGGCCTTGGCCTGGTCCTCGGCGGCGCTGCCGCCGACCGCGGGCACCTTGATCAGGACGTGCGAGACCTTCCTGCGGGCCGGCTGCTCGAACTGGCTGCGGCGGGCCTTGTACGCCGCCTCGACGTCGGCATCGGTGACGGCCGGCGGCGGCACGCTCGCGGTCGGCAGGATCGCCGCCAGGGCGCGCCGGCGCTCCGGCTGGGTGAACTCGGCGGGATGCGCCTTGTAGTAGGTGTCGAGCTCGGCGTCGGTCGCCGAGAGCCCCTCGCCGCCGCCGACAGCGACCAGGAGGTAGCCCGCGCGCACGCGGCTCCGGTCCGCCTCCCAGGCCTGTCGCGCCTCGGTCTCGGAGATCTTGGCCCCGTCCGCGATGAGGCCCTGCAGGCGCTGCCGCACCAGCTCCGCCCGGAAGTCGGTCTCGAAGTCGCCCGGGGTCATCGGGGGCTGGGTCATCGCGAGGAGCCGCACGTAGCGGTCGCGGGAGAAGCGCCCGCCCTCCTGGAACGCGCCGATGCGCGTGATCTGCTCGACGAGCTCGGCGTCGGAGACCGTAATACCCTCGCGGGCCGCCCCCTGGGCGACGAGCCGCTCGTCGATCAGGCGCTCGACCACCTGCTCGCGGAGGCGCAGCACCCGGGGCAGCTCCTCCGTCCAGCGCTCGCCCGCCATCTGCCGGGTCTGCTCCACCGCCGCCCGGTACGCGCGGTCGAAGGTCACGGCGGAGACGGTATCCCCTTCCACCGTCACGACCGCGGCCCCGCCGCCGCCCGCGCCGCCCGAGCCCCGCTGGGTCCCGAAGTACGCGAGGCTCACGATGAACGCGATCAGCACCGCGGCGAGCAGATACGGCGCGACCCGCCGCATCCAGGTCATCATGGCCATAGGGGGATTAGCCTACCACACGGCTCTGGCCGGGCCCGCGCGGCACCGGCGGCGCCCAGGCTCTTAGTGGAGCCCGAAGTACAGCAGGAACGCGGCCGCCACGACGTACAGGAGGGGATGGACGGCGCGCGCCCGCCCCCGGACGAGCTTGATGACGACGTAGCTCACGAACCCCGCGCCGATGCCGTTCGTGATCGAGTACGAGAACGGCATGATCGTCATGGTGAGGAGTGCCGGGAAGCCCTCCTCCAGGTCCGAGAACGGGATCTCCCGGACGAGCGCGCACATGAGGTAGCCCACCACGATGAGCGCCGGCGCCGTGGCCTCCGCGGGCACGACGCCCGCCAGCGGCGCGACGAAGAGCGCGAGCGCGAAGCACAGGGCGACGACGACCGAGGTGAGCCCGGTCCGGCCCCCCGCCGCCACGCCCGCCGCGGACTCGATGTAGGTGGTCGCGGAGGACGCGCTCGCGGCCCCGCCGACGGCGGCGGCCAGGGAGTCCACCAGCAGCACCCGGTTCATGCGCGGCAGGCGCCCCGCCTTGTCGAGCCACCCGGCCTCGCCCCCGATCCCGATCACGGTGCCTATCGTGTCAAAGAAATCCGACAGCATGATCGAGAAGATCGCGAGACAGGCGGCGAGGACACCCAGCCGGGCGAAGACCTCGAAGTTGATGCCGGCGCCGAGCGTCGAGAAGTCCGGCCAGGCCACGACCGACGTCGGCACCACGGCCACCCCCGGCGTCGTCCACACCCCCCCGCCGTGCAGCGTGTTGACGAAGATCGCCAGGATCGTCGTGCCGAGGATCCCGAGGAGCAGCGCCGCGCGAACGCCGCGCGCCAGGAAGAGGAGGGTCAGGAACAGGCCCGCCACGGCGACCAGGACCTTCGGGCTCGTCAAGGCCCCGAGCGTCACCGGGATGCCCTGGCCGGGCCGGACGAGACCGCCGTTCACCAGGCCGATGAAGAGGATGAAGAGGCCGATCCCGACCGAGATGGCCCGCTTCAGCGCGAGGGGGATGGCGTTCACCACCGCCTCCCGCGCGCCGACCAGCACGAGGAGGGTGATGGCGACGCCTTCGAGGAAGATCACGCCCATCGCGGCCGGCCACGGGAGCTTCTGGGCCGCGATCAGCTGGAAGGCCACCACGGCGTTCAGCCCCATTCCGGACGCGACGGCCAGCGGGTAGTTCGTGACGAGCCCCATCGCCGCCGTGGCGAGGGCCGCGACCAGGCACGTGGCCGCGAGGGTGGGCGCGAACGGGACACCCTGGGCCTGGAGCGGCGGGATGCCGGCGAAGGACAGGATCGCCGGGTTCACGAAGATGATGTAGGCCATGACCATGAACGTCGTGAGGCCGGCCACGACCTCCGTGCCGACGGTCGTGCCGTGCTCCTTCAGCCTGAAGTAGCCCTCCAGCATCACGCCCCCTCCGGGTCGGAGCGCTCCGCCTGGTCGGCGCCCTCGTCGGGCGCCGCGGGCGGGGGCGGCCCCGAGTTGCCGCCGGCGTCCGGCTGGACCCGGCGGGCCAGGGTGAGAAAGCCGGTGTGCGCGACCATGCGGTGGGCCGGCCGGACGGAGGGGCCGGCGATGTTCCAGGGTCGGAGGAGGGTCTCGAACGTCTCGGCGAGCGCGAACGCCGGGTGCGCGGCGAGCGCCTCGTGAACCTTCTGGGACTGGGGGATGGTGGGGACGTAGGCGCAGAAGAGGCCGCCCGTGCGGACGGCCACGGCCGCCGACTCCACCAGCCGCCACGGCTCGGGCAGGTCCAGCACGAGCCGGTCCACCTCGCGCTCCTCGATCCCGAGGTAGATGTCCTGCGGGCGGACCGTCAGGGGGACGTCCGGGCCCAGCCGCGCCTCGATGTTCCGCTGGGCGCGCCGGGCGAACTCCTCGCGCATCTCGTAGGAGATGACGCGGCCCGTGGGGCCGACCAGCCGCAGGAGGACGAGGGTCAGCGCCCCCGAGCCCAGGCCGGCCTCGACGACCGTCTGGCCGGGGCCGATATCCGCGAAGAGCGCGATCGTCGCGAGGTCCTTCGGGTAGATGATCTGGGCGCCCCGCGGCATCTCGAGCACGTACTCGGCGAGCGTCGGGCGAAGCGCGAGATACCGGGCCCCGCGGGTCGTCACGGCCACCACGCCCTCGGGGAGGCCCACCAGGGTGTCGTGCGGGATGAAGCCGCGGTCGGAGTGGAACGCCTGGCCCAGGCGGAGGGTCACCAGGTGACGTTTGCCGCGGCGGAGGTCGACGAGCAGGACCACCTCCCCCGCGCGGAGCAGCGCCTCGTCGCCCATGGTGCCGCTCAGGCGAAGGCGTCCAGCCCCGTCAGGTCGCGCCCGATGATCAGCGTGTGGATGTCGTGGGTGCCCTCGTAGGTGATCACGGTCTCGAGGTTCAGGAGGTGCCGGATGATCGGGTGCTCGTCGACGATCCCCGCGGCGCCCAGGATGTCGCGCGCCATCCGCGCCGTCTCGAGCGCCATCGACACGTTGTTCATCTTGGCCATCGACACCTGCTGGGGCCGGACGCCGGGGCCGTCCTTCAGACGCCCGAGCTGGAGGCACAGGAGCTGCGCCTTCGTGATCTCCGTGACCATCCACACGAGCTTCCGCTGGACGAGCTGGAACCCGGCGATGGGCTTGCCGAACTGGACGCGCGTCTTCCCGTACTGGAGCGCCCAGTCGTAGCAGGCCTGGGCGGCGCCGACGGCGCCCCAGGCGATCCCGTAGCGGGCCTGGGACAGGCAGGCGAGCGGCGCCCCGAGGCCCTTGGCGCCCGGGAGCCGGTTCGCGAGCGGGATGCGGCAGTCCTGGAAGGAGAGCTCCGAGGTGATCGAGGCCCGCATCGAGAACTTGCCGGGGATGTCGAGGGCGCCGAAGCCCGGGGTGCCGCGCTCGACCAGGTAGCCGCCGATCTCGCCCGCCTCGTCCTTGGCCCACACGACGGCGACGTCGGCGACCGAGCCGTTCGTGATCCAGAGCTTGGTGCCGTTGAGAACGTAGTGGTCCCCCTGCCGGACGGCGCGGGTCGCCATCCCGCCCGGGTCGGACCCGTGGTCGGGCTCGGTCAGCCCGAAACAGCCGATCGCCGCGCCCTGCTGGAGCGCCGGCAGCCACCGATCCTTCTGCGCGTCGGACCCGAAGCGATGGATGGGATACATGACGAGCCCGCTCTGCACCGAGGCGAAGGAGCGGAGCCCTGAGTCCCCGCGCTCGAGCTCCTGCATGATCAGCCCGTAGGCCACGTTCGACAGGCCCGCGCACCCGTAGCCCTCGAGACTCGCGCCGAAGATGCCGAGCTCGCCCAGCTGCGGCACGATCGCCATGGGGAAGGTGCCGGCCCGGTGATGCTCGGTGACGAGCGGCAGGAACTCGGCCTCGACCCAGTCCCGGACGGCGTCGCGCACCATCCGCTCCTCGTCCGAGAGCAGGGCCTCGACGCCATAGTAGTCCACGCCGCGGAACTTCTCCATTCGGTCCTCTCCTTGACGTCCTTCCGGCGGCCGCGCGGGCCGCCCCTCCCGAATCTCGGCTCAGCCGCCGGTCAGCAGGGCGAACATCCGCCGCAGCAGGGCCTCGTGCTCCTCGACGTTCTGGCGGAAGATCCGGAGCTCGTCGTGGGCGTGGAGATCCAGCGCCATGACAGCGCTGCCCGCCGCCCAGGGCCCGAGATCGACGGCCTGGAAGCAGGACCGCCCCGCTTCGGGATGGTCGGTGACGAAGACGAACACGAGGGCCGGCCAGTGCCGCTTGGCGACCGTGAACAGGGAGTGCGGACCGCGCTGGGACTCGATCAGCAGGTACTGGCCCACCTGGGGCCGATAGCGCACCTCGACGACGCACGGGGCGGGGGCGGGGGCCTCGCCCGCGGCCGGGAGGGTCGCCTGGAAGTCGGGGATGAGGTCCTCTCGCCCCAGGCGCTGCGACGTCTCGACGGCGACGGGCGGGGCGAGGGTGAAGCCGGCCCGGCGGAAGATCGATTCCACCAGGGCCACCGCGATGCGCCCCTTGATCTCGAGGAGGTCCACGGGTCAGCTCGTCACGCGCGGGGAGCGGTCCGCGCGCAGCACGCGCCGGAACGCCTCGGTGAGCTCGCCGTCGTGGCGATGGTCGCGCGCGAAGATCCGGCACTGGGCGACCTTGCCCGGGAGGTACTTGAAGAGCGCCGCCAGCGCCTCCGTGGACACGCGGCCGGTCACCCCGTCGTAGACGTAGATCTGCCGATCCCCCATCGCGAGGGGATTCTCCGGGCGCGGGTCCTGGAACGCGAGGTCGACCTGGAACTCGAGCCCCTGGAGCGCCCGCGGGAGCGCGGCCCGCACCTCGGTCGCGACGGACTCGGGGCGCATCCCCGCCCAGCCGGGGATCTCCGCGTCGTCGAGGACCTCCTCGTGGACCATGCGCCACCGGATCCGGCGGTCGAGCACCTGCCGCCACTCCCGCCCGAGCGCGCGCCGCTCCGGGTCGTCCGCGTCGTGCCAGCGGCCGACCTCCTCGAGCAGCGTCCACTCCGTGAGATGGAGGTAGGGGTGGAGGTCCTTCCGGAGGTCCCACGGGAAGACGATGCGCATCGTCGGGCGGAAGATCTCCTTGAGGTGGAGATCGATGGCGCGCGTCGTCCGGTGGTAGTAGACGTTCGTGTACATGTAGAAGCGCGCGGTCAGGAACATGATAAGCGCCTGCGTCCCGCTCCGGTCGAGCGTCAGGCCCTCCGGCGTGAAGAAGCTGTAGTAGATGATCCGGTCGAGATCCGCCCCCACCGCGACGCCGCACATGTGGGCGTCCCGGAGCACGTAGTCGAGGTTGTCCGCGGTGTAGATCCCGGAGAGCACGGGCTTCAGGAACGCGAGCCAGCGCGGATCGCCCGGCGCCGGCTGCGTGTAGGCCTTCCCCATGAGGTAGCAGATCCACTCGGGCTCGATCGCCTCGCCGGGGGCGAACACGCCGTGGGGGCTCCGCCGGAGCCCGCGGATCGCGTCCCCGAGCTCCTCCCGGATGATCCGCTGGCCGACCAGCTCGTGGGTGAGGTCGATGTCGGCCAGGAAGTTCTCGTCGAAGAAGTGCCCGAACGGCCCGTGGCCCACGTCGTGGAGGAGCCCGGCCACGCGGAGGAGCTCCTCCACGAGCGGGGCCGAGGGGGCGTCGGGGAAGACGGCCCGGAGCGACGGCCAGAGCTGCTGCGCGAAGCGGCCGGCGACGTGCATCGCGCCGAGGGCGTGCGGAAAGCGGCTGTGCTCGGCGGTGGGGAACACCCAGCGCGCCGACTGGAGCTGCGGGATCCGCCGGAGGCGCTGCACCCAGGGCGTGTCGATCAGGTCCTGCTCGGTCGCCTCGCCGCCGATGAGGCCGTCGGCCCGCGTGTAGAGGAGGTACCCGTGGATCGGATCGACGATGAGGCCCTTGCCGCGGTAGGTCTCGGCACCCGTCATGTGCGCTACACGAGCCCGACCTGGCTCCGGTCCCCCAGCATGAGGTTGTAGGCGCGGGGCTTCGTGGCCGCGCGGTAGACGCGGACGCCCCGGCCGAGGAGGCTCGACTCGATCCGCGCCCCCACGTCGGTCACCGACGAGCCCTCGAGGATGATCGAGTGCTCGATCTCGCTCCCGCGGATCGTCACGCCGTCCCCGAGGGCCGTGAATGGCCCCACGTAGGCGTTCTCGATCACGGCGCCCCGGCCGATGATGGCCGGGCCGCGCACGACGCTCCGCACGACGCGCGCCCCCGGCTCGATCACGACCCGGCCGGTGATCTCGGAGTCCTCGACGAGACCGTCGACGCGCGGGTCCAGCGTGTCGAGCACCATCCGGTTGGCCTCGAGGAGATCCTCGAGCTTCCCCGTGTCCTTCCACCACCCCTCGATCACGTGGGGGCGGACGGCCAGGCCGTGGTCGATGAGGTACTGGATGGCGTCGGTGATCTCGAGCTCGCCCCGCCCGGACGGCCGGATGCCCCGCGCCGCGTCGAAGACGTGGTCGTCGAACATGTACACGCCCACGAGCGCGAGATCGGACGGCGGCACGGCCGGCTTCTCGACGAGCCGCACGACGCGGCCGCCGTCCAGGATGGCGACCCCGAACTCCTGGGGGTTCGGCACCTTCGCGAGCAGGATCTGGGCGGCGGGGGCCTCGGCCTGGAACCGCGCGACGAGCGGAGCGAGCGGCTCACGAATGAGGTTGTCGCCGAGGTACATCACGAACGGCTGGCCCCGGAGAAACGGCTCGGCCGTCAGCACGGCGTGGGCCAGCCCGAGCGGGGCCTCCTGCGGGATGTAGGTGACCCGCACGCCCCAGCGGCTCCCATCGCCCACGGCGTCGCGGATCTCCTGGTGGGTGTCGCCGACGACGATCCCGATTTCCTCGAGGCCTGACGCGGCGAGCGCCTCGAGCCCGTAGAACAGGATGGGCTTGTTGGCGACCGGCACCAGCTGCTTGGCCGACGTGTAGGTGATCGGCCGGAGGCGGGTGCCGCGCCCTCCCGAGAGGATCAGCCCGCGCATGCCCATCACCCCCATTATCCGAGGTGGCGGTGCTGCCACGCGCGGTAGAGCGTGAGGATCATGATCTTCAGGTCGAGCGCCAGCGACCAGTTCTGGATGTAGTAGAGGTCGTACTCGATGCGCTTCTCGAGGGAGGTGTCCCCCCGGAGCCCGTTGACCTGCGCCCACCCCGTCAGCCCGGCCTTGACCTTGTGGCGCAGCATGTACTGCGGGATCCGCGTCTTGAACTGGTGGACGAAGAACGGGCGCTCCGGCCGGGGCCCCACGAGGCTCATGTCCCCGGTGAGGACGTTCCAGAGCTGGGGCAGCTCGTCGAGCGAGAAGCGCCGGAGCATCCGCCCGAACCGGGTCGCCCGGCGGTCGCCGCGGCGCGGCCACACGGGTCCCGACTCGCCCTCGGTCCCCTCGGGCATCGTGCGGAACTTGACCATGTCGAACGAGCGCCCGTCGAGCCCCGTGCGCTCCTGGCGGTAGAACACGGACCCCGGCGACGTCAGCCGGATCATGAGGGCGATCGCGCCGAGGACGGGGGCCAGCAGGACCAGCCCGAGCGTCGCCATCAAGAGGTCCGTGCCACGCTTGAGGAGGCGCGCCCAGCCGATGATGGGCGACTGCGCGAGGCTGATCACGGGCAAGCCCTCGAGCTCCTCGACGGCCGCGCGCAGCGTGACGAACTGGAGCACGTCCGGAACCATCTTCACGTCGACCAGCTCGCCCTCGATGGCGTTCAGGACCTTCAGCACCTCGTGGTGCGCCTCGAGCGGCAGCGCCAGGAAGAGCTGGTCCACGCGGTAGTCGGCGAGGATGCGCGTGACCGCCTCACACCCCCCGAGGACTTCCTTGCCCTCGATACGCTCGCCGACGGGGATGCGGTCGTCCAGATAGCCCACCACGCGCACGCCGAACTCCGGGTGGCCCCGGAGCCGGCGGATGACCTCTTGGCCAAGCTCCCCGGCCCCGACGACGAGCGCGCGACGGACGAAGCGCCCGTGGCGCCGGAGCGCGCGGACCACGTCGCGGATGGCAAGCCGGACGCCGAAGACCGCGACGACGTCGAACGCCCAGAAGACCAGCATGAACCAGCGCGAGTAGGAGAAGCTCCGGAAGAAGAACGTCCCCGCCACCAGGAGGAGCGTGGCCAGCGT
>JBGQGN010000003.1:0-24371 GCA_041497395.1 Methylomirabilia bacterium | reverse complement strand
CTGACGGGAGTCGACGCTCACCACCTCGATCGGCCAGTGCTCGCTGAGCGCGACCGCCAGTCGCGTCTTGCCGACGCCCGTCGGGCCGAGGATCGCGAGGAGGGGGATGGGCGGCGCGCCGCCATCGAGCGCCCGGGACACGGGGGTCACCAGGTCCGGCGGAGCTCGCGCTTGATCTCCCCGAGCGGGATCCGCGAGACGATTGGCCGTCCGTGCGGGCAGTAATAGGGTGTGGC
The DNA here is from genome assembly GCA_041497395.1 of Methylomirabilia bacterium. GTDB lineage: Bacteria > Methylomirabilota > Methylomirabilia > Rokubacteriales > DASRDR01 > DASRDR01. The sequence continues at coordinate 24,135 of JBGQGN010000003.1, read as the reverse complement.
GGTCTCCGCCAGATCCGTCAGAACCTGGGCCATCTCCTCCGGAGCGAGCGCCTGGTGGGCCTTGATCGCGGCGCGGCACGCGACGAACGCGAGCAGCCGGTCCAGCACCGGGGAGCTCCCCTGCCCCGCGTCCTCGTCGAGCTCCTGCGAGAGCTCGTCGGCGAGCCGTGGGAGATCCTCGGTCCGGAGGAGCGAGGGGACCGCCCGCAGGAGGATCGCGCCCCCTCCGAATCCCTCGAGCGCGAACCCGAGGCGCGCGAGCTCGGGGTTGACGCGCTCGAGGGCCCGGAGGCGCGCCGGGGCCAGCTCGAGCGGCTGCGGGAACAGAAGCTCCTGCGACGCGAGCGTGCCGCGCTCGAGCTCGCCGCGCAGGCGCTCGAAGAGCACGCGCTCGTGCGCGACGTGCTGGTCGACGAAGAAGACCTCGTCGGCCGTGTGCGCCACGATGAAGGTGTCCTCGATCTGGCCGACGACGCGGCCGAAGAAAGGCTCGCTCCGATAGCCCGCTTCGCCCTCGCGGAACAGCGTGGCCTGCGCCGGGTCGCCCCCCGCCCAGCCGGTCGAGTCGGGGGGGCCGCCCAGGCCGGGCGCGGGAATGACAGCCCCACCCGGGCCCGCCTCGTCTCCCGCGAGCCGCAGGACCAAGCCCGCCGGCGCCGCATCCATCTGGCGAAGAGCCGTCCGGACGGCGTCGAGCACGACGCCGTAGAGCACCCGCGGGCGGCGGAACCGCACCCACGTCTTGGCGGGATGGACGTTGACGTCGACCTCGCTCGGGTCGAGCGCGAGCTCGAGGGCGGCCAGCGGGAACTGGTCCCGCGGCAGGAGCGGCCGGTATGCCTCCAGCAAGGCCTGCGTCAGGAGCGTGTCGCGGACCACCCGTCCGTTGACGATGAAGTGAATGTCGTCGCGATGGGTCCGGGAGAGCACCGGAGGGGCGACGACGCCGGCCACGCGCGCCCCCGCACCTTCGCCCGACACGTCGAGGAGCCGCGTCGCCAGCCCGAACCCGTACAGCGCGCCGACCCGCTCCCGGAGGCCGGCGCCCGCGGGAGCGTTCAGGAGGACGCGCCCGTTCGCGAGGAGGCGGAGGTGGACCCGGGAATTGGCCAGCGCCAGCTGGGTCACGACGCGAACGATGGCCGCCTGCTCCGTGGCGGGGCTCTTCAGAAACTTGGCCCGCGCCGGCGTGTTGAAGAACAGATCCCGGACCTCGACGGTCGTGCCCGCTGTCGCGTCGGCCGGACCGGACTCTCCCACGACCCCGCCCTCCCCGACGATGAGGAACCCCCGCGGCGCGGCGGCGGGCCGCGACAGGAGCGACAGCCGGGAGACGGCGAAGATGGCGGGCAACGCCTCCCCGCGGAACCCAAGCGTGCCGATCGCGTCGAGGTCGGTCTCCGTCCTGAGCTTCGAGGTCGCATGCCGCTCCAGCGCGAGCAGGCAGTCTTCGGGGGGCATCCCGCGCCCGTCGTCCGTCACCGCGATGAGCTGGCGCCCGGCGCCCCGCACCGCGATCTCGATACGGGTCGCCCCCGCGTCCAGGCTGTTCTCGACCAGCTCCTTGACGACCGACGCCGGGCGCTCGACGACCTCCCCGGCCGCGATCTTGTTGACGACGGCGTCGGGGAGACGCTGGACGGTCGACCGGACCGCGCCCACTCCGCTAGCCTCGCTCCGCGCCCGGCCTGATCGGACGGAATCGATCCGACGGCCTTGATTGGACGGCCTGCGGCCGGTGGCGGCCTCCGGCGGCCTGTGGGCTCACGGCTCGCTCGAGAGCCGCCGGCGAAGCTCGTCGAGCGCCGCGAGCGCCTCGATCGGAGTCATCCGCTCCAGGTCGAGCGCCGCCAGCTTGGCCAGCACGGGATGGGGAGCCACGGGCGGCGCCGGCCCGCTGATGCTCGGAACGGCGGTCTCGTCCGCGCGCGCCGCGACCGCTCCGCCGAACAGCGCGAGCTGCCCCGAGCCGGCACCGGGCGGCGCCGCCGGGGCGGGAGCGCCCTGCTCGAACTCCCGCAGGAGCGCCCGCGCGCGCGCGACGACCTCGTCCGGCAGTCCGGCCAGTCGCGCCACCTGGATGCCATACGAGCGATCGGTCCCTCCCGGCACCACGCGGTGGAGGAAGACGATGTCGTCCTTCCACTCCCGGACCGCCACGTGCACGTTCCGGACGCGGGGAAGCTCCGCGGCCAGCCGCGTCAGCTCGTGATAGTGCGTCGCGAAGAGGACCTTCGCCCCCGCGCAGCGCTCGTGGAGGTGCTCGGCCACCGCCCACGCGATCGAGAGGCCGTCGAAGGTCGATGTGCCCCGCCCGATCTCGTCGAGGAGGATGAAGCTCCGCGGGGTCGCGTGCCGGAGGATGGCGGCCGTCTCCGTCATCTCCACAAGGAACGTGCTGTGGCCGCGCGCCAGGTTGTCCTGGGCTCCGATCCGCGTGAACACCCGGTCCACCACCCCGATCCGCGCGCTCTGGGCCGGCACGAAGCTCCCCACCTGGGCCAGCAGCACGATGAGCGCCGCCTGCCGCATGTAGGTCGACTTCCCGGCCATGTTCGGCCCTGTGATCACGAGACACTCGACCTCGCCCGACACGAGCCGGAGGTCGTTCGGCACGAACCGGGCGCCCTCGGTCCTGAGCTCGAGCACGGGGTGCCGGCCCTCCTGGATGTCGATCACGCCCCCGTCATCGACGGCGGGCCGGACGTAGCCGCGCTCGCGCGCCACGTGACCGAGCGACGCCAACACGTCGAGCGTCGCCACCGCGTGGGCGGTGGACAGGAGCCGGTCCGCCTCCCCGGCGACGGTCCGCCGGAGCTCGTCGAACAGCTCGTACTCGAGGCGGTTCATCCGCCCCTCGGCTCCCAGGACCTTCGCCTCCTGCTCGCGAAGCTCCGCCGTCACGTAGCGCTCGGCCCCGACCAGCGTCTGGCGCCGCACGTAGTCCTCCGGGACGGGCCGCACCTGGCTCTTCGGGATCTCGATCCCGTAGCCGAACACGCGGTTGTACCGCACCCGGAGGGACGAGATGCCCGTGCGCTCGCGCTCCCGCCCCTCGAGTCCGGCGATCCAGCCGCGCGCCTCCCGCACCTCCCGCCGCAGCTCGGCGAGGGCGGGATTCCAGGACTCGCGGATCAGCCCGCCCTCGTGGAGCGTGAGGGGCGGCTCATCCACGAGGGCGGCCTCGAGGGTCTTCCCCAGGTCACCGAGGTCCTCCACCGCCTCGGCGCACTGGCGGATGAGCGGGTCCGGGCAGGGCTCGGCGCGCTCCCGGAGGGCGGGGAGGGACCCGAGCGTCGCGCGGAGAGCAGCGAGGTCTCGCGGCGCGGCCACCCCCAGGGCAACGCGACTGGCGAGGCGGGCGAGGTCGCCGATCCCCTCGAGGGCCTGCCGGAGATCGGCCAGGAGCGCCGGAGCCTCCACCAGGGCGGCGACGGCGTCGAGCCGCCCCCCGATCTCGCGCGGCCGGAGGAGCGGCCGGAGGAGCCACTGGCGAAGGAGCCGCCCGCCCATCGACGTACGGGTGCGGTCCATCGCCCAGAGGAGCGTCGCCGCGCCGCCGCGATCGTGGAGGCTCTCGACCAGCTCCAGGTTGCGCGCGGCGCTCTCGTCAAGGGTGAGGTGGTCCTCCAGCGCGAGCGTCTGGATGCGGGTGAGGTGCCCGAGCGGCGTCTGCTGCGTCTCCTGGAGGTAGCCGAGAGCCGCTCCCGCGGCGCGGAGCGCCCCGCCCCGGCGCGGCAGGCCGAGCCCCTCGACGGCGGCGAGGCGGAAATGGGCGCACAGGCGATCCTCCGCCTCGCGGAGGCCGAAGCTCGGGGCATCGCGCGCCGTCACGGGCACGCCCGCCGCGCTCAGGCGCGCCGCCAGCGGGTCGTCCGCCGGGATCCCGGGGGGAAGCAGCACCTCCGCGGGCCGGCGAAGGAGCAGCGCCTCGGTCAGCCCCTCGACGTCGGTCGACTCCCCGACCCAGAAGTCGGCGGTCGTCACGTCCACCAGGGCGACACCCAGGTGGTCCGGGCCTCGCCAGAGCGCCGCCAGGAAGTTGTTGAGGCGCCCGTCGAGGAGTCCCGCCTCGGTGACGGTCCCGGGTGTGACGAGCCGGACCACCTCCCGCCGGATCAACTGCCGCCCCTTGGCCGGCGCCGTCTCGACCTGATCGCAGATCGCGACCTTCAGCCCCGCCCGGACGAGCCGCGCGAGGTCTACGTCGAGGGCGTGGTGAGGCACCCCGGCCATCGGGATCTTCTGCCGCGCGGTGAGCGTGATGTCGAGCGTGCGGGCCGCCACGGCGGCGTCCTCGTGGAACGCCTCGTAGAAGTCGCCGAGGCGGAAGAGCAGGAGGTAGTCCGGATAGCGCCGCTTCCACTCGTGGTACTGGCGCATCATCGGCGTTAGGGGGGTCAGGGGGGCGAGGGGGATTTCCGTCTCGCCCAGGTCGGGCGGCGGGGTCCCGCCGGCTGGATCCGGGGCTGTCCCGGGCCGGGAGCGCGTGACGTCGTCGCCCATCAGGGCGCGCGCTGATCGCGGAGAGTCCGCCGGAGAGATCGGCTCGCAGGCCCGAAGGTCCGACAACCCGCCGCGACCGCCCCGGGTCGGGGTCGCGGCCCTGCTCTCACGTGTTGACTAGCTCCTTCAGACGCTTGCCCACCTTGAAGAAGGGCACCCGCTTCTCGGGCACGCTCACCGTGGAGCCCGTCTTCGGATTGCGGCCCCGGCGAGAGTTCCGCCGCCGCACCCTGAAGCTCCCGAACCCGCGGAGCTCGACCTTCTCAACCCGGGCGAGCGCCGAAGAGATGCTGTCGAAGATAGTGTTGACGATCAGCTCGGTTTCCTTCTTGGTCAGATTCGACAGCTTGGCGACCTCGTCAACGAGGTCAGCCTTTGTCATCGTCGGCACACTCGCCCTCCTTCGGCAGCCTTCCGGGAGTTCGAGGTCACGCTATCACGCGCCAAAAACGCCTGTCAAGCCGCGAGGTTCCATGCCGATCTCGCCAGGGTAGAGGTCCAGGGGGCTCAGTCCAGAAGATAGAGAGGCAGCTTGGAGAACCCGAGGACGGGCAAGGTCGGCAAGCCAGGGCCGGGCCAGCCGGCGGATCGGAGCCATGTGAGGGCTGCCTCTCCACCTACCAGGTCGGCCAGGTCGAGCAGCCGCCAGGCGCGGCGGGGCCGGACGAGACGCGGCTTGCCTGGAACCCCGCCCAGCTCGCCGGCGAGCCGGATCGCCTCGTCCAGTCCCCCCAGCGAATCGACGAGACCCAGGTCCTTCGCCATCCGCCCCGAGTACACCCGCCCGTCCGCCAGCGCCCGCACCCGCTCCTTCCCGAGCCGACGACCCTCGGCGACGGCCGTCACGAACTGGTCGTGCATGTCGTCGAGGACGGTCTGGAGGACGGCGCGCTCGTCCGGTGTCATGGGCCGGGCGAACGACGCGCTGTCCTTGAACCGGCCCGACTTGATGACCTCGTAGCGGACGCCGACCTTCTTGAGGAGGCCTTCGATCTCGGCCAGCTGCATGATGACGCCAATCGACCCGGTGAGCGTGCCGGGGTTCGCGACGATGCGCGTCGCGGCCGCCGCCAGGTAGTACCCTCCCGACGCCGCCACCGACCCCATGGAGGCGACGACGGGCTTGCCCTGAGTGCGGATCTTCAGAATCGCGTCGTAGATCTCCTGCGTCGGCCCCACGACGCCGCCCGGGCTCTGGATCCGCACGACGATGGCCCGGATCGACGGATCCTCTCCGTAGTCGCCGAGCTCGCGCACTACCCGGTCGGCATCGACGATCAGGCCCTCGACCTCGACGAGGGCGACCCGGTTCCCGCCGAGGGACGGGACACCGGGCTCGCCGAAGACGAGGACCCCCAGCACGACCGCGAAGCAGCCGGCGAAGACGAGCGCGGTGACGCCGAGCGCCCGGACCAGCTTGCCGCGCATGTTCCTGGGCTACCGGCCCGGCCTACTCGTCATCGTCGCCGTCGTACCGGTCGCGGTCACGCTTCCGGCCGCGACGGCCGCGGTGCTCCTCCTCCTCCACCACCGGGATGTCGGCGGCGAGATCTCGGAGCGACAGCCCGATGCGCCGCTCGTTCGGCTCGATGCGAATCACCTTCACCGTCAGCTCGTCTCCGAGCTGCACCACGTCCTGGGGCGTCGCCACCGGGCGGCTCGACATCTGCGAGATGTGGAGCAGACCGTCCACGCCCGCCTCGAGCTCGATGAAGGCGCCGAATTCCGTGAGGCGAACCACCTTGCCCTTGATGTTCGACCCGACCGGGAACTTCCGGGTGACGTCCTCCCACGGATCCCGCTGGAGCTGCTTGAGACCCAGCGAGATTCGCTTGTTCTCCTTGTCGACGTGGAGGATGACCGTCTCGATCGGCTGCCCCTTCTTGAGGAGCTCGGAAGGATGCGCCACGTTCCGCGCCCACGTCATGTCGGAGATGTGAAGGAGGCCGTCGATCCCCGGCTCGAGCTCCACGAACGCGCCGAAGTCCGTCAGATTGCGCACCTTCCCCTGCACCTTCACGCCGGGCCGGAAGCGCTCCTCGATCGAGTCCCACGGGTCGGACTCGACCTGCTTCATGCCGAGCGAGATGCGCTTCTGGCCCTTGTCGACCGCCAGGACCATCACCTCCACGTCGTCGCCGACGTTGACCAGCTTGGACGGGTGCCGCACCCGGCGGGTCCACGACATCTCCGAGACGTGGACCAGCCCCTCGATGCCGCGGTCCAGCTCCACGAACGCCCCGTAGTTCGTCAGGCTCACCACCTTGCCCGGGTGGCGGCTACCCACGGAGAACCGCTCCGCGACCGACTCCCAGGGATCGGGGCCCTTCTGCTTGTGCCCGAGCGAGACGCGGCCGGATTCCTTGTCGAAGTGGAGGACGACCACGTCCAGCTTGTCGCCCACCTGCACGAGCTCGGACGGGTGGCTGATCCGTCCCCACGACATGTCGGTGATGTGCAGCAGACCGTCGACGCCGCCGAGGTCGATGAAGGCGCCGTAGTCGGTGATGTTCTTCACGACGCCGGTGGTGACCATGCCCTCGTGGATGACCGCCAGCGTGTGCTTCCGCTTCTCCTCGCGCTCCTCCTCCAGGACCACCCGGCGGGAAAGCACGACGTTGCCCCGGCGCCGGTTGAACTTGATCACGCGCGCCTTGATCTGCTGCCCGATCATCGAGTTGAGGTTCTTCACCGGGCGCAGGTCCACCTGGGAGCCGGGCAGGAACGCCTTGACACCCACGTCGACGGCCAGGCCGCCCTTGACCACTTCCACGACCTTCCCGTCGACCGGCGCGCCCTTCTCGTAGGCCCGCGTGATGACGTCCCAGACCTTGATCTTGTCGGCCTTCTCCTTGGAGAGGACGATGAGGCCCTCGGAGTCTTCCTTGGCCTCGAGGTAGACCTCGATCTCCTGGCCGATCTCCGGCGTGATGCCGCTCCGGTGGAACTCGTCGATCGGGATCGTGCCCTCGCTCTTGTACCCGACGTCGACGAGGACCTCGTTGCTCGTGAGGCCGATGATGGTGCCCTTGACGACCTCGCCTTCCTGAAGGTCCTGCAGACTCTGCTTATAGAGATCCTCGATCTCCATCTCGTCCTGCCCGGTCTCGGGGGCGCTCCCGCCCGCAATGGGCCTCGCCGCCGGCGTCCGGTCCGTCGCTGCCATCGGGCCCTCCCCAACCTCCCACGGGGATGCTCCGGTCCCGGCACCCCCGCCGTACCGCCCCGCCGCGTGGGCCTCGGGATCCTGTGTGAACTGGTCCATTCCTGTTGTTCCTCCGTTCAGTGAATTCGACCTGCCAGGGCTCGCCCCGGGGTCGTGGGATCCGTGCGTGTGTCCTCGGCGGCGGCGGGACGTCCCCGCTCGACCTCCGTCTTCAGACGGCCGACGGCCGCCATGATCTCGTCGCTGACCTCCTGGTACCGCGCTCTCCCGCGCTCGCGGACGAATCTGATCGGCGCGCCGAACGTCACCGTCACCCGGGCCGGACGCGGCAGCACCGCGCCCCGCGGCAGCGCCCGGCCCGAGCCCTGGACGTAGACGGGCACCACCGGCGCCCCCGAGAGCGCGGCGAGCATCCCGGCACCCGGCCGGGCCGGCTGGAGGTGCCCCTCGGTGCCTCGCGTCCCCTCCGGGAAGACCAGGACGGCTCGGCCGTCGCCGAGCAGCCGGAGCGCGAGGCGAAGGGCCGCGGAATCCGATCCGCTCCGGTCCACGGGATGCGCGTTGAGCCGCCGGATGAGCGCGCCGAACCCCGGGATGCGGAACAGCTCGGTCTTCGCCATGTAGTCGAGCTCGCGCGGCATCACGGCGCCGATCAGCGCCGGGTCCAGCACGCTCAGGTGGTTCGAGGCTAGGAGCAGGCGGCCCTCCCGGGGCACCCGGTCCGCGCCGACCACCGAGAGGCGGAACAGGACGCGACTGAGCGCGGCGATCATCAGCTTCAGGGTCGCGTAGAGCACGCCCGCTCGACCTCCTTCGCCATCAGCTCCACGACCTCGTCCACCGTCATGTCGCTCGAGTCGACGTACGTCGCGTCAGCGCTCTGCGCGAGGGGGGCGACCGAGCGCGTCCGGTCCGCGTCGTCCCGGGCCCCGATGGCGGCCCGGATGGCTTCCAGGTCGGCCGCTCCGCCGCCGGCCCGCTGCTCCGTGAAGCGGCGCCGGGTGCGCGCGTCCGACGACGCGTCCAGGTAGAACTTGCACTCCGCCTCCGGGAAGACCACCGTGCCCGCGTCCCGTCCCTCGACCACGACCGGACCCCGTGCCGCATGCTCGCGCTGGAGCCGGTCCGCGAACGCCCGGACATCCGGGCGCCGGGACAGCGTGGCGGCGCGCTCGCTCACCGCGGGCGAGTAGAGCGTCCCGGTCACGTCCTGACCGTCGACGCGCACGCGCTGCCCGCCCGGAGCCGGCACGAACTCGACGCTGAGACTCCGGAGCACGGCCTCGACGGGCGCGCCCCGGGACGCGCGCCAGGCGACCGCCCGGTAGATCGCGCCGCTGTTGACGTAAGCGAAGCCGAGCCGCTCGGCCAGCCGCCGAGCCACCGTGCTCTTCCCGGCTCCGGCGGGACCGTCGATCGTCACGACCACGTCCCGGCCCGGCTCACCGGCACTGTCACTCGGCCTCACCCCACCACCTCGACGGCATCCTCGCCGGCCAGCGCGCGGCACGTGGCCACGAAGTCCGGATAGGAGGTGGCGATGCAGTCGATCCCCTCGACCAGGGTCGGGCCGTCCGCCAGGAGCCCGGCGACCACGAGAGCCATCGCGAGGCGGTGGTCGCCCCAGCTCGACACGCGCGCCCCGCGGAACGGCGCCGCGGCGCCCGCGGAGCGGCCCGCGACGCGGAAGCCGTCCGGCCGCTCCTCGATCGCGACGCCCATCTTGCCGAGCTCGGAGGCGAGGACGCGGATCCGGTCCGATTCCTTCACGCGAAGCTCGGCCGCGTCGCGCACGACGGTGGGGCCCTCGGCGCAGGCCGCCGCCACGGCCAGGATCGGCATCTCGTCGATGGCTCGCGGCACGAGCGTGCCGCCCACCTCGACCCCGCGAAGCGGCCCTGACCCGACCCGGAGATCCGCGATCGGCTCGCCGTCCCCCTCCCGCACCAGGACGTCGACTCGCGCTCCCATCGCCTCGAGGATGTCGAGGACCCCGGTCCGCGTGGGATTGACTCCCACTCCCCGCACGGTCACCGCCCCGTCCGGGGCCGCCGCGCCCGCGACCAGGAAGAACGCGGCCGACGAGATGTCGCCCGGCACGCGGCAGAGACGGCCCACCAGCCGGCGGCCCGGGACCACCGTCACCGTCTCGCCGTCCACCCGGACGTCGCCGCCGAACGCGGTCAGCATGCGCTCGGTGTGGTCGCGACTCCGGACCGGCTCCACCACGCTCACCGGTCCGGACGCCGACAGCCCGGCCAGGAGCACAGCCGACTTCACCTGCGCGCTCGCCACCGGCGAGACGTGGCGGATGGGGTGAAGCGGCCGCGCGCCGACGATCGCCAGCGGCAGCCTGGCGCCGCCCCGCCTCCCGACGACACGGGCCCCCATCCGCGTGAGCGGCTCCATCACGCGATCCATGGGGCGCCGGCGGAGGGACTCGTCGCCCGTGAGCACCGTGGTGAACGGCTGGCCCGCCAGGACACCCACCAGGAGCCGCGCCATGGTCCCGGAGTTCCCGCAGTCCACGACGTCACCCGGCTCCGTGAGCCCCTCCTGCCCCGCCCCCTGGATCACGAAGTGCCCGGGCCCCTTTCGCGCCACCTCGGCGCCGAGCGCCGCGACGGCTCGCAGGGTCGCCAGGCAGTCCTCGCCCTCGAGGAAGCCCTGCACCTCGGTGAGCCCGTCGGCGAGCGCTCCGAGGAGCGCGGCGCGGTGCGACACCGACTTGTCGCCGGGTACGGGGATCGTGCCGGCGATGCGTCGGACGGGACGGACGACGGCGTTCACGCGAGCTTCTCCCGAACCTCGCGGGCGCGTCCGAGCTCCGCCTCGAGGGTCGTCCAGTCGCCGCGCGCCACGAGCTCGCGCCACCGTCCGAGGACCGCCTCGTAGCGCGCGAGCGCGTCGAGCAGCGGCCCCCGGTTCCCGCGGAAGATGTCCCCCCAGAGCGCCTCCGCGGACGCCGCGATGCGCGTCGTGTCGATGAAGCCGCGCCCCGCGAGAGGCAAGGCGTCCCCGTCAGCCGCCGAGACCAGCGCATAGGCCGCCAGGTGGGGCAGGTGGCTGATCTGGCCGACCAGATGGTCGTGGGCCTCCGCGGAGAGACGCCGCACCGTGCTCCCGAGCCCCTCCCAGAGGGCGGTCGCCGCCAGGACCGCAGACTCGGGCGTGTCGGGGGTGGGCGTCAGGAGCGCGAGCCGTCCATCGAAGAGGTCCGCCGCCGATGCCTCGAAGCCTGAGCGCTCGGACCCGGCCATGGGATGCCCGCCGACGAAGCTCACCCCCGCCCGGGCCGGACATCCGCTCGCCGCGTCGACCACGCTCCGCTTCACGCTGCCGGCGTCGGTCAGGACCGCGCCGGGCGCGAGATGCGGCCACGCGGCGCGAATGAGGCCCGGCAGCGCCCCCACCGGCGCGCACAGCACGACCAGGCTCGCGCCCGAGACACCCGCTGCCAGGTCGGTCGTACCCACGTCGGCCGCCCCCGCGTCGAGCGCCACCCGGATCGCGGCCTCGTGCCGCGCCACCACGACCACCTCGCGGGCGAGCCGTCGGGCCCGGACGCCCCGGGCAACCGAGCCCCCGATGAGGCCCGGGCTGACGACCGTCAGGCGTGGCCAGCGGGGCGCGCTCACGAGCGGGCGGCTCCCTTCCCGAGCACCGTCCGCAGCGCCTCCACCAGCCGTGCGTTCTCCTCGGGCGTCCCGACCGTGATCCGGAGCGCCTGCTCGACGCCGAAGCTCGTCATCGGACGCACGATCACGCCGAGCTTGAGGAGTTGCTCGTAGACTCGCGTCGCATCGTCGAACTCGGCGAGGATGAAGTTGGCGCGGCTCGGGACGTGGCGGACGCCCAGGGCGGTGAGCGCCGCCGCCAGGCTTCGCACGCCCTCCCGCACCACCTCGACGGATCGCTGAACGTGAGACTCGTCTCCCAGGGCGGCGAGCGCCGCGACCTGGGCCAGCGTGTTCACGTTGAACGGCTGGCGGATGCGGTTCACGAACGCGATGCAGTCGGGGTCGGCGACGGCATAGCCCACCCGGAGTCCCGCCAGGCTCGCCATCTTCGAGAACGTCCGCGGGACCACGACGCGCTTCCCGTGCCGGAGGTGGCTCAGCGTGTCCGGGAAGTCCGGGCCGGCGGCGAAGTCGTAGTAGGCCTCGTCGAACACGACGATCACGTGGTCCGGCACCTTGTCGAGGAACTTCTCGACTTCCTCCGCCGTCACGATCGTGCCCGTCGGGTTGTTCGGGTTGGCGATGAACACCATCTTCGTGAGCGCGGTGATCGCGCGGCGCATCTTCGGCAGGTCGATCCGGTGCTCCTTCAGCGTCACCACCACGCGGGTTCCGCCGACGGCCTGGACGACCGACGGATAGACGACGAACGAGGGATGCGGGAGGACGACCTCCTCGCCGCGTCCAACGAAGGTCCGGGCCAGGAGCTCGATCAGCTCGTTCGAGCCGTTGCCCAGCACGATCGACTCGGGGGACACCCCGTGCTTCTTTGCGAGGGCCTGCCGGAGGTAGTAGCCGGAGCCGTCCGGGTACCGGTGGAGCCCGGCGAGCGCCTTCCGGAGCGCCTCCAGCACGCCGGGCGGCGGCGGAAAGGGGTTCTCGTTCGACGCCAGCTTGACCGCCCCCGGGATGCCGAGCTCCCGCTCGAGCTCCTCGATGGGCTTGCCGGGCTGGTAGGGATGGATGTCCAGGATCGGCTCGTTGACCAGGCGCTCCCAGGCGGCGCTCACGTCGCGCGCCTCACACCAGCACCGGGTACGACCCGAGAACCTTGAGAAAGAGACAGCGCTCGCGGACGGCCGCCAGCACCCCCTGCGTCACCGGGTCGTCCCGGTGGCCCTCGAAGTCCACGAAGAAGACGTACTCCCACGGTCGCCGCCGGGTGGGCCGCGACTCGATCTTGGTGAGGCTCAGGCGCGCGCTCGCGAACGGCTCCAGGATCCGGTGGAGCGTGCCCACCTCGTCGCGGATCGAGAACAGGATCGAGGTCTTGTCCCGTCCCGTCCGGCCGGCGGCCCGGCGGCCGATCACGAGGAATCGGGTGACGTTGTTCGCGTAGTCCTCGATACGCTCGCGGAGCGCGGGGATGCGGTACAGCTGGCCGGCCAGCTCGCTCGCCACCGCCGCCGTGGCGGCGTCGAGCGCGGCCTGCTCGGCCGCGATCGACGTGGACGGCATCTCCACCACCTCGGCGTCCGGCAGGTGCCGGTTGAGCCAGCCGCGGCACTGGGCCAGGGCCTGCGGATGCGAGAACACACGCTTGACGTCGCCCAGGTCGGCGGCGCGGGAGAGGAGGTTGTGGTGAATCTCGAGCGACACCTCTCCGCAGATCAGGAGCTCCGAGTCGATCAGCCCATCGAGGGTGTGGTTCACCGACCCCTCGCTCGAGTTCTCGATCGGCACGACTCCGACGTCCGCGCGGCCGCGCTCGACTTCCTCGAAGACCTCGGGAATGCCGCGCGCGGGCAGGAACTCGGCGCTCGAGCCGAAGTGCCGGAGCGCGGCCAGATGGGTGTTGGTTCCCTGGGGGCCGAGGTAGGCAGCGCGGAACGGCCGCTGGAGACAGCGAGACGCCGACAGGATCTCGGACCAGATCGAGCGGATTGCCCCGGCGGGCAGCGGCCCCGGGTTCAGACGAGCCAGCTCGTCGAGGATCTCCTGCTCGCGCTCGGGGACGAGGACCGGCTCACCGGACTCTCGCTTCGCGCGGCCGATCTCGAGCGAAAGCTCCGCCCGCTGGCTGAGCAACCGGAGAAGCAGGCGGTCGATTTCATCGATACGTGCTCGCCATTCATCCAAACCCATCAAATCTCCAGGAGGGGGGCGTAGAAGAGCCCGCACAGTATAGGCCAGGGATAGGCGCCATGCAAGCAAGCCCCCGCCAGGAGCGGCCGCAAGAGGGGCCGGGCCCTGGCCCTACCTCCGGGAAGGTCGACAGCCGCCGGCTAGAGCGGAAGGCGGGAGGGTCGGCTCGGCCCGGAAACGGCCAGGCGGGGCACCTCGGCCGGCGTCAGCTCCCTCCACTGCCCTGACGGAAGCTCGCCCAGCTCGAGCGACCCGAAGGTGACCCGCCGAAGGCGCTCAGGCGGGGTGCCGGAGCCTCACGATGTTCAGCGCCTTCACCGGCCTCGCCAGACCCTTGACGGCCAGGAGTCCCACCTCCTCGACCTCCAGGAGTTGCTCCACCTCCGGGAGGAGTCGGGGCGAGATCAGGATCTGGCCGGGCTTGGCCTCGCCGCAGAGACGCGCGGCCAGGTTCGTGACGGTGCCGATGGCACCATAGTCCCAGCGTCCCTCGAAGCCGATGGCGCCGATGGTGGCGAACCCCTTGGCGACGCCGATGCCGAGGTCGAGCTCGTAGCCGCTGCGGTGCCAGCGCACCGCCAGCTCGGCAGCCCGTTCCCGCATGCCCACCGCCATCCGCACGGCGCGTTCCGCGGCATCCGGCACCGGGAGGGGATCGTTGAAGAAGATCATCATCCCGTCGCCCGTGAACCGTTCCAGGGTCCCTTCGTGGGCGAGGATCAGCTTGCCCATCTCGGCATGGTACTCGCGCAGCACCCCCATCAGCTCCTCGGGCTCGGAGGTCTCCGCGAAGGCGGTGAACCCGCGGAGGTCGAGGAAGACGACCGTAATCTCCCGCCGGTGCGTCTTCAGCGGATCATCCGCCCCGCCCCGGATGATCAACTCGGCCAGCTGGGGCGAGAAGAAGCGTTTCAAGCGGCCGAGCTGCTCCACCATCCGGTAGGTGCGGGCGTTGTCGATGGCGGTCGCCGCCTGGTTCCCGACGATGCGCAGGAGCACCTCGTCCAGCTCGTCGAAGGCGTTCGGCGTTCGGCTCTCCACGACCAGGACGCCCACGAGGCGGTCCTTGACCGTGAGCGGGAGGGCAAGCTGGCTCTGCGCGTCCGGCAGGCCGGGCATCGAGGCCGTGGCCTCCCCGGGGCCGACCTCGCCCGCGGCTTCCATCCGCGCGCGCACGCTCTTCAGGTAGCGCATGCTGGCGCCGATGTTCCCGATCCGCATCATCTTCCGGCGCTCGCCGACCACGCCGATGACGCCCTCCCCCAACAGCACCTGGGCTCCCGCGCCCTCGTCGGCGTAGCCGCGGGTCGCCGCGACGCGTAGGACGTCGGCGGCCAGGTCCTTGAGGAGGATCATCGAGTGCGCGAAACCGAGGACGCGATCCATCGCCCGGAGGACGATCTCGAGGACCTCGTCGAGGTCCAGCGTGGAGGTGATCTCGGAGGAGATCTGCTGGATGATCCGGACGTCGTTGGATTTCCTGGCGAGGTCGCGGTTCAGGCGGTCGATCGTCTGCTGATTCTCGGCGACCTGCTCACGGAGCGCGGACGAATCGTGAGGGTCAGCAGCCACTGTCGTATTGCGGCGTCAGCGAGGCCCGGCGATCTCCGCCAGCGGGATCCGCTCCCCGACGGCTTTCCTGACGGCGGTCACCCGGAAGATGTCGGCGGCCCGCAGCTTGAAGATCCCCTTCATACCAACCATGGAAGCGATGGCCTCGATCTGCATCTCCATGACGTCGAAGATCGGCCCGCTGGTGTCGGACCGGACGAACTCCAGCTCGAGGTCCCACGCCTCGAACGTCTCGGGACTGATCACCCACGCCACGGCCCGCGGGTTCTCCGCGATGTTGCGCTTGGTCTTGTTGAAGAACTGGTGGGAGAGCGCCACGTGATCGGGATCGACGTAGTAGACTTGCGAGATCGCGCTCGCGTTCGGCGTGCCGTCGCGCGAGCACGTCACGACGTGCGACGGAATGACACCCTGCAAGGCCGGCTTGATCTCGTCTGGTAGGAGGTCCATGGAGCGCTGCTTCTCCTAGGACAAAAGGGTCCCGGCACCGGGACCCGGAGTCTGCAGAAAGATCTCCGCCGCCCGAAAGGTGATCGCGACGCCCGGCGTGTGGGCAAGGCCCAGAGTTAGCGGCCGCGCAATCGCGTCCGGGAAGCCGGCCGCGAGGGCAGACGCCAAGAGCGCGCTGCGGTACACCTCCTGGCGGGCACGGTCCGCGTCATCCGTGGGTCGGGATGAGAGGTATGTTCCCTTGAGCTGGTAGGCCTCGTGGCTGGCGAGCGCGACACCGAGCGCGATCCGACCGTTCTCCGTCAGGTCGCGCAGGACGCGCCCGGAGCGGGCGGCCGGGACGAAGACCGTCACCGTCCGCCGATCCTCGTGGACCATTGCGCCGACGGCGAAGGTGTGCGCGGGCCGAAGCGCCTCGTCCCGGGTCCCGATTTGCATGAACGCCGGACCGTGCAAGACCTCGACCACTCGATCGGGGATCATGCCTCGGGCGATCCCGCCGCTACGCCCACTGCTTGCCGAGCTTTCCGAGCCCCGCCTTCCCGAGCTCGTCGGGGCTCAGCACGATTCTGAACCGGCAGTCGGCGTTGAACTTCAAGAAGAACGGCTCGGCGAACCGGGGCACGTCGGAGGGGCTGTCGAGCTCGATCAGCAGTACGGCGCCGCGGCGGCCGTCTTGCTCCGTGAAATAGACCGCCTGCGGCTTGAGGCTCGAGAGAATCTTGTTGATCGTGTCTCCTGCAGTGCCGGCCCTCACGAGGCTGTTGAACGGCTCGTGCGGGATGTCGACCGTGAGCAGCATCCTCATGCGCTGACCTCCTCTTGGAGACTCGAAGATCCCGATCGCCCGCTCTCGCGGATAGTTGAGGAGACCATATGATAGTGGAGCGGGACGACCCGCACAAGGTGCGTGCGCTTCAAATGCGCTTCTGGCGCTCCCTCGCGGACGAACGGGCGACCCTGACCCCCGCCAATTCTGGAAGTTGGGCTAGCTCTCCGGGCTGGGAGAGTGGCTCCCCCCGGGGGCCGCCAGACGCCTCACCTCGGCCGACGTCAGCTCCCTCCACTGCCCCGACGGTAGCTCGCCCAGCTCGAGCGACCCGAAGGCGACCCGCCGAAGGCGCTGCACGACGAGGCCCACCGCGCGGCACAGCCGCTTGACCTCCCGATACCGGCCCTCGGACAGGCTCAACTCGACCCAGTGGAGCCCGGCCCCGGCGCCACGCAGCCGCCGGGCGTGATCGACGCGCGCCGGCCCGTCCTCGAGGATCACCCCGCGCTCGAGCGCCTGCAGCACGTCCGGATCGAGGCGCCCCTGGACCAGGACGTGATAGACCCGGCGGACGCCGTGCCGGGGATGGGTCAGATGGAACGTGAGGGCACCATCGTTGGTCAGGAGGAGGAGCCCCTCGGCGTCGAAATCGAGCCGCCCCACCGAGTGGAGGCGAACGCCGAGCTCCGGCACGAGGTCGAACACGAGAGGCCGCCCGCGCAAATCCTCTCGGGTGGTGAGGAACCCGGGGGGCTTGTGCAGGAGCACGTAGCGCTTCGGCTCGGCTCTCGGGACCGGCTGCCCGTCGACCTCGACGCGGTCCCGTTCGGGGTCGGCATGGGCGCCCAGCTCGGTCACGAGCACGCCGTTGACGCGGACACGCCCCGCCACGATCAGCCGCTCGGCGGCCCGCCGCGACGCGACGCCCGCTTCGGCCAGGAGCTTGTGGAGCCGGACGGGCGGCATGGCCCTCAGGCCGGGGACGAGAGCCCGCGCTCCTCCCCAACCCGATCTGGCCCAACCCGATCCGGCCCAACCCGATCCGGCCCAACCCGATCCGGCCCGACCCGATCCGGCCCGACCCGATCCGGCCCAGCATCGAGCGCGAGGTCCGCGTCAACGGATTCCGGATCGGCCAGCGCGGCGGCTGCCTCGGCGGCATCGCTTCCGGCAGGCGCCTCCCCGGGCGCGCCCGCCGGCGATTCGAAAGGCGGGAGGTCCCCGAGGTCCCTGAGGCCGAAGTGCTCGAGAAACTCGCGCGTCGTTCCGTAGAGCACCGGTCGGCCCGGGGTGGCCTTCCGGCCGACGACCCGGACGAGGCGCCGCTCGAGGAGGTGCGTCAGCACGCTCTCGGTCCCGACGCCCCGGAGCTGCTCGATCTCGGGCCGCGAGATCGGCTGGCGGTACGCGACGATCGTCAGCGTCTCCACCGCCGCCCTGGACAGGCGGCTCTTCAGGCGGAGCCGCTGGAGGCTCATGAGCACCGGAGCGTGCTCGGGCCGCGTCACCAGACGCACACCGCCCCCAACCTCGACCACGGCCAGGCCGCGCGCCGTCTCGTCGCATGCCAGGCGCAGCGCGTCGACCACGGCGCGCACGTCGGCCGGATTGATCTCGAGAACCTCGGCGATCCGCTCGACCGGAAGCGGCGCGTCGGAGGCGAAGAGGATCGCCTCCAACTGCCCCACCAGCTCGGGCGCCACCGCCTCCGGGATCACCACCCGCTCCCCGCCTTCAGGCATCACGAACCGTCGCCTCCACGGATCCCCGCTCGATGACGATCTCGCCGAACAGCTCCCGCTGCTGCGCCCGCGCGCGCTGGAGGCGGACCAGCTCAAGGACCGCCAGGAGCGTCACCACCACCTCGGGCCGGGGCGGCGAGGTCCCGAGCAGGGTCGAGAACAGGACGTACCAGGACTGCTCGAGGACGCCCGCGATCATCGCCATGCGCTCGAGAAGCGGCGGGCCCTCGGGCTCGACCTCCCGCGTGGGCTCGGCCTGAGCCAGCCGGACCAGGAAGGCGCGATACGCCTCGGTGAGATCCCAGAGGGAGAGGCTCTCGATCGGCAGGTACTCCGGCACCGGCAGCTCGCTCCACGTCCGGGTGAATCGGGTGCTCCACTCGGTCTCGCGCTCGCGAAGCCAGATGCCGATCTCCTTGACCCGGGCGTAGCCACGGAGGCGCGCCTCGAGCTCCTGCCGGAGGAGCTCCGCGTCCTCCTCGAGGCTCTCCTCCTCCGTCTCGGCCGGCGGCAGGAGCAGGCGGGACTTCAGGTACACGAGCGTCGCCGCCAGCACGAGGAAGGCTCCCGCGTCGTCGAGGTCCCGGAACTCGATCGACTCCAGGTAGGCGAGGTACTGGTCCGTGATCCGCCGGATCGGCAGGCGCGCGAGGTCGATCTCCTCCGTCCGCGCCAGGTGGAGGAGCAGGTCGAGGGGTCCCTCGAACTCCTCCAGCCTCACCGTCAGGGGCGAAGGGGCCGCAGCCGCGGCGACCGGGACGGCCGTCGTCGCCTCGCTCACCACGGTACCCTGGCTCCGCGCGAGTTGATCTGACGGCCTTCGGCCTGTGGGCTCACTGGGCTACCCTGGCTCTGCAGGCGTTGAGCCGACGGCCTTGATCCGACGGCGTTGATCCGACGGCCTTCGGCCTGTGGCGGCCCGTAGCGGCCTGTGGCGTCACGCGATCCCCACCGCGGCCTTCGCCTCCGCCAGGGTCTCCGACGCGATGCGCCGGGCGCGGATGGAGCCCTCGCGCAGCACCTCGCGCAGGTGATCGGGCCGCGCGGCCATACGCTCACGCCGCTCGCGGATCGCCTCGAGCGGCGGCAGCATGTGCTCGAGGAGCACGCCCTTGCAGTCGAGACATCCGATCCCGGCCGTGCGGCATCCTTGAGCCACGCGGGCGCGATCCGCCTCCGGCGAGAAGATCCGGTGGAGATCGAACACCGGGCAGATGTCGGGGTTCCCGGGATCCGTGCGCCGCTTCCTCGCGGGGTCGGTGACCATGGTCTTGATCTTGGGCACCGTCACCGCGGGCGGGTCGGCCAGGTAGATCGCGTTGTCGTAGGACTTCGACATCTTGCGGCCGTCCGTCCCCGGAACCTTGGGAATCGCGGTCAGCTTGATCTCGGGCTCGAGGAGGACCGGCCCGAAGAGGTGATTGAACCGCCGCGCGACCTCCCGCGTCAGCTCGATGTGCGGCGCCTGGTCGACGCCGACCGGCACGTACCGCGGCCGGTAGATCAGGATGTCCGCGGCCTGGAGCAAAGGGTAGCCCAGGAGCCCGTAGGAGGGCGACTGGATACCCAGCTGGTCGACCATCTCCTTGTAGGTGGGCACGCGCTCGAGCCACGAGACCGGCGTGACCATCGAGAAGAGCAGGTGGAGCTCCGCGTGCTCGGGCACGAGCGACTGCATGAAGATCGTGCTCCGCTCCGGATCGAGGCCCGCGCCGAGCCAGTCGGCCGCCATCTCGAGCGTGTTCGTCGCGATCTCGCCCTTGGCGGGGATCTCCGTCGTCAAGGCGTGCCAGTCGGCCACGAAGTAGAAGCAGTCGAAGTCCGCCTGGAGGCGCACCCAGTTGTCCAGGGCCCCGAGGTAGTTCCCGAGGTGGAGGCGGCCCGTCGGCCGCATCCCCGAGAGCACGCGCGGGCGAGTGGTCATCGGCCCCGGCCCTCCCGACCCTCGAGATGGGCCGCCAGCCGGTCGACGTCGGCCGGGGTGTCGACGCCGATCGAGCCGTGCGGCGTGAGCAGGACGCGGATGCGGACCCCGTGCTCGAGGGCCCGCAGCTGCTCCAGCCGCTCCGTCTGCTCGAGCGGCGTCGGCGCGAGCCGCGCGTACCGCTGCAGGAACGCGTGCCGGAACACGTAGATCCCGACGTGGCGCAGCGGCACCACGAGCCCCGCCTGGCGGGCGTAGGGAACCGGCGCCCGCGTGAAGTAGAGCGCATGGCCCGACTGGTCGAGGACGACCTTGACGGCGTTCGGATCCCGGTGCTCGGCCTCGTCCGCGACGGGGTGGGCGAGCGTTCCCATCTCGATCGCGGGATCCTCCGCCATCACCCGCACCAGCTGATCCAGGGCTTTCACCTCGAAGGTCGGCTCGTCTCCCTGGAGATTCACCACCAGGTCCACGGGCCAGTCCCGCGTCGCCTGGGCGACGCGGTCGGTACCGTTCGAGCACTCGGGCCCTGTCATGACGACCGCGCCCCCGAAGCCACGCACGCCCGCGGCGATCCGCTCGTCGTCCGTCGCGACGACCACCCGCTCGACGGTCTCGAGCTCGCGGGCCCGCTCCCAGACGTGCTGCACCAGGGGCTTCCCCCGGACCACGACCAGCGCCTTCCCCGGGAAGCGGACCGAAGCCCAGCGCGCGGGGATCACCGCGACCGCTCGCGTCACGCCGCCCCCCGCCCCCATCGGCGCTCCCTGACCTTGGCGACGCGCAGGAAGACGTAATGAGCATGGAGGCCCGCCAGCACGAGGCCCCGCCAGCCGTCGAGAAACCCCGCCCGCAAGAGGTACATGGACACGAATCGCCAGGCCGGTCGGACCAGGAGATCCGCCAGGCTGCCGCCACGCCCGGCCAAAGCTAGCTCGGTCGCGGCAAGGTCGGAGTAGCGGTTGAGCCGCGCGACGGCGTCGCCGATGCTCCGGTAGCTCTCGTGGACCAGCGGCTCGCCGAACCGGCCCGTCGGCCCGTCCACCCGCACCGACTCGTGAACGGCCCGCTCGACGAATGCCCCCCGCCCCCGGCGGAACAGCCGGAGCTGCCAGTCGGGATAGAGACCGCCGTGGCGTACCCATCGTCCCTGGAACAGGTTCCGCCGCGGCAGGTAGAAGCCCACCTCGCGGCTCCCGCTCCGGAGCGTGGCCTGGACTTCCTCGCGGAGGGTGTCCGACACGCGCTCGTCCGCGTCGAGCGAGAGGACCCAGTCCCCGTGACACTCGCCGAGCGCGAAGTTCTTCTGGGCGCCGTACCCGTCCCAGGCCCGGAAGAGGACCCGATCGGTGAACTCGCGGGCGATCGCCACCGTCTTGTCGCTCGAGCCGGCGTCGACGACCACGAGCTCATCCGCCCACAGGACGCTTTCCAGGCAGGCGCGCAGCCGCTCCTCCTCGTTCAGCACCACGATCGCCACCGACAGGCTCGTCACCGCGTCCCCCGGCCTCAGCGGAGCAACGCCTGCGCCGCGCCGAGGACGGCCTCGACGGACACCCCGTCCATCCGGCCGTTCGGGCTCTGGATCACCGCCACCCGGGGTCCGTACGGCCCGTTTCGCCGGGCGCTCGTCGGACCGTAGAGCCCGATCGTCGGGACCCCGAGCACCGCCGCGACGTGCACCGGGCCCGTGTCCCCTCCGACGACGAGCGCCGCGCGCCGGAAGAGCGCGATCATCTCGATGATGGTCGTGGAGCGGGGCACGAGGGCCCCGGTCCGCATGCCGTGGGCGATCGCACGCGCCAGCGGCTCTTCCCCCGGCCCCCAGGTGATGGCCACGCGCGCCCCGAGGCGTACCGCCAGCTCCTCGCCGAGACACCGGAAGGCCTCGACCGCCCAGCGCTTGTGGTCGCCGCCCGACCCCGGATTCAGCAGCACGAGAGGCGTCGTCGCCTTGGCTCCCTCGTCTTCGAGCCAGCGCGCCATCCTGGCCTCGGCGCCGGGCTCCCTCGCGATCGGAAACGCCGGCGGGCCGACGGCGGCCAGGTCGATCCCGAGCGCCGCGACGACCGCCAGGTACTGGTCGACCACGTGCGCCGCCGCCCGGGGGGGCGTCACGTGCCGGTTCGTGAACCAGGCGCTGGGACGCTCCCGGCAGTGCGTCGCCGCCAGCCCGATGCGGAGGGGCGCCCGCGTGAGGGCCGTGATGACCCCGCTCTTCCAGAGGCCCTGGAGGTCCACGGCCACGTCGAACCGCCCGGCCGCGAGCCGGCGGACCAGGCCGCGCACCTTGGCGACCACCACCGGCGCGCCGCCCGGACGTCTGAACTCCCGCCGCCAGAGCCGCGTGTCGACGGCCACCACGTGGTTCACGTCCGGGTTGCCGCCGAGGATCGCCTCCTCGCGCCGCTCGACCACCCACGTCAGCTCGGCCCGTGGCCACCAGGCGCGCAGCGCCGCCGCCGCCGGCAGCGCGTGAACGACGTCCCCGAGCGAGGAGAGCTTCACCAGCGCGATGCGCGGCGCCGCGTCGCGGGAGGGGATCACCGGAGCGCCTCCTGGTCCCGCCCGAAGCGCGCCAGGATCTCGGCGATCACGTCCCGCGTGGAGTGCTGCTTGGCGTCCCCCGTGATGGCGACGCGGCCGCCGGCGGCGAGCACCGCCGCCCGCTCGGGCACCGACTCGGGGGTGTAGTCCGTGCCCTTCGCGTGAACCGCGGGACGCAGCAGCGCGACCAGCGCGTCCGCCGTGTCGTCGTCGAAGACCACCACGTGGTCGACCACCCGCAGCGCTGCCAGGATCTCGGCGCGCTCGGGGGCCGGCATGAGAGGCCGGCCGGGGCCCTTCAGACGCCGCACGGCGGCGTCCCCGTTGACGCCCACGATCAGCAGGTCACCCAGGGCGCGGGCATCCTCGAGGTACCGCACGTGGCCCACGTGGAGGAGATCGAAGCACCCGTTGGCGAGCACCACGCGGCGGCCCGAGGCCCGAGCCGCCTCGGCCGTGGCCCGCGCCCCCTCAAGATCGAGCACTCGCCCCGTCATGCGTCCCGGCTCCCAGGTCACGGCGCACGGCCTCGGCCAGCTCGTCCCGTGACACGGTGGCCGTGCCACGCTTCATGACCACGAGACCGCCCGCGTAGTTGGACAGCCGGGCCGCGTCCACCGGCCGGGCCCCGCTCGCGAGCGCCAAGGTGAACGCGCTGATGACGGTATCACCCGCCCCGGTGACGTCCGCGATCTCGTCGCTCCCGAAGATGGGCACGAACGTCGCCTCGCCGCCGCGCTCGAACAAGGCCAGCCCTTTCGCCCCGCGGGTGACCAGAAGGCAGCGCGAGCCGAGTCGCTCGAGGAGCTGCCAGCCCGCCTGCTCCACGGCCTTGTCCCCATCGAGCGACGTCCCCAGGAGGTGCTCGACCTCCGACTCGCTCGGGGTCGCGGCCGTGAACCGGTCGAACCGGAGGAGGTCGTACCGTGAGTCGGCCGTCACGATGACCCCTCTCTCGCCGAGCGCCCGGATCTCGGCCAGGATGCGCGGGGTGACCGTGCCGTAACCGTAGTCCGACAGGATCACCGCGTCCACGTGCCCCGCCCATCCGCGGAGCCGCTCGACGAGCAGCGCTTCGGCCCCAGGAGGGATCGCGCCCTCCGGCTCCCGGTCCACGCGAACGATCTGCTGGCGGGCGGATCGGGATCCCCACCCGCCTCCGAGAATCCGCGTCTTGACCGGGGTGGGGCGAGCCGGGACCGGGATGATGCCGTCGGTCGGGACACCGCGCTCGGCCAGCGAACGGCGGATCGCCTCACCTGCCGGATCCTCCCCCACCACCCCCAGCGGCAGGACCTTCGCGCCCAGGGTATGGAGGTTGTGGCAGGCATTCGCGGCGCCCCCCAGACGGATCTCCTGGGAGAGGTACCGGAGGATCAGGACGGGAGCTTCACGGGAGACGCGCTCGGGCTGGCCGAACACGTACTCGTCCGCCACGAGGTCGCCCACGACGAGGACTCGCCGGCCCTCGAACCCCTGGACGACCCGGAGGAGCTCGGCGGCCTGAGAACTAGGCACGGCGTGGTCGGGGAGACATCGAGAGGGTTCGGCTCATGGCGGCGCGCACTTCCGACCTGTAACTCATCGGCGCCATTATACTGATGGCTCACCGGCGGGGAAGCGCTTCTTTG
>JBGQGN010000002.1:0-25226 GCA_041497395.1 Methylomirabilia bacterium | reverse complement strand
CGGAGTGGGAGAAGCGGTACGGCGCGAAGTCCGAGCCGAAGAAGTAGCCGGGACGGGCGTCGCGGGTCCGTGATGGGGCCGGCCGCCGTCGGGCGGTCGGCCCCCCGCGCGACTAGCGCGACCCGAGCCCGCGGGGCCCGCTCGCGATGACCGTCACGCCCGCGCCGGCCCGTTCAGCCTTCCTGCGCATCCGCGACCTCACGAAGAGGTTCGGGGAGTTCACCGCCCTCGACCGCATCTCGCTCGACGTCCACGAGGGCGAGTTCGTCTGCTTCCTCGGCCCGTCCGGGTGCGGGAAGACGACGCTCCTCCGGGCGATCGCGGGCCTGGACCCCCAGACGAGCGGGCACATCGAGCAGGCGGGCCGCGACATCTCGGTGCTCCCGGCCGCGAAGCGTGATTTCGGGATCGTCTTCCAGTCCTACGCGCTGTTTCCGAACCTCACGGCGGCGAAAAACGTCGCTTATGGCCTCGAGAACGCACGGCTGCCCAGGGCGCAGATCCGGGGGCGTGTCCGGGAGCTCCTCGAGATGGTCGGCATTCTCGAGCAGGGCGACAAGTATCCGGCGCAGCTCTCAGGGGGCCAGCAGCAGCGCGTCGCTCTCGCGCGCGCGCTCGCGACCTCCCCGGGCCTGCTGCTCCTGGACGAGCCCCTCTCGGCCCTCGACGCGAAGGTGCGGGTCCACCTCCGGCACGAGATCCGGCAGCTTCAGCGCCGGGTGGGGGTGACGACGATCATGGTCACCCACGACCAGGAAGAGGCGCTCACGATCGCCGACCGGATCGTGGTCATGAACGGCGGGGTGATCGAGCAGGTCGGCCGCCCGGTCGAGGTTTACCGGCGGCCGGCCTCCGCGTTCGTCGCCGACTTCATCGGCGTCATGAACTTCATGCCCGCCGTCGTGGTCGGGCCCGGAACCGTCCGGTTCGGCGGGCTCGAGCTGGCGTGTGACATCGACGGGCTCCCGGCGGGCACCGGGCTGACCCTTGCGATCCGTCCCGAGGACATCCGCGTCCAGAGCGTCACGGGCAGCGAGGAGAACGCCGTCACGGTGCAGATCAAGGCGATGGAGTTCTTGGGCTCATTCTTCCGGGTCGACCTGGCCGGCGATGCCATGGATGGCGTGACGCTCCGGGCGGACCTCGCGGTCGACCTGGTTCGCCGCCTGGATCTCACCGAGGGCCAAGCCCTGCCAGTCGTGCTTCCTCGGAGGCGACTCCGCGTCTATCCGGGCCCCGCGGCTCTCACCTGATCGCCGGACCAGTGGATAATGGCCCCTGGAGACCGTCAGGAAGCGGACCTTTACGGGGGCCACCCCTCTCCCGCTAGCATGGTCTCGACAGTCCGGCCGGCCCGCGCCCAGCCGGAGGCGCCAGGGGAGGGAGTTCCGAGTGACGACGACGGTGATCCGCACGGTGTGCGCCCATGACTGCCCCGACATGTGCTCGATCCTCGCTCACGTGGAGGATGGACGGCTGGTCCGCGTGGAGGGGGATCCCGACCAGCCGTTCACCGCCGGCTTCGTGTGCGGGAAGGTCCGGCGCGAGCCCGAGCTGGTGCACTCTCCCGACCGCCTGCGAACGCCACTCCGCCGGACGGGGCCGAAGGGCGCCGGGGAGTTCCGGCCGGTGAGCTGGGACGAGGCCCTCGCCGAGCTGGTGGAGCGCTGGCAGGCGATCCGCCGCGAGGACGGGCCGCTCGGGATCCTCGGCTACTGCTACAGCGCGCACCAGGGTCAGTTCAACCGCTGGGTGCCGATGGCCCTGTTCCACGCCCTCGGCACCACTCGTCTCCAGGCCGGGACGATCTGCGACACGTGCGCCGACGTCGCCTGGGAGATGACGTGCGGGCCGGTGGGAGGGGCGGACCCGGAGGCGATGGTCCACTCGGACCTGATCGTCTCCTGGAGCGCCGACCTGGTCACGACGGCGGTCCACGCGTGGGCCAAGACCGAGGAAGCTCGGGCGCGGGGAGCGCAGCTCGTCGTCATCGATCCCCGGCGGAGCCGCACGGCCGCCCAGGCCGACTGGCACGTCGCCCCGCGGATCGGCACCGACGCCGCGCTCGCGCTCGGCCTCATGCACGTGCTCGTTCGGGACGGGCTGGCGGACCGGGACTACCTCGCGCGCCAGACGGTCGGGTTCGACCGGCTCGAGCGGGACGTCCTGCCCCGATTCGGCCCGGACCGGGTCGCCACGATCACCGGGCTGCCGCGGGCCGACGTCGAGCGCCTCGCCCATCTCTACGGTCGGGCGCGGGCGCCGTACGTCCGGATCGGGTTCGGGATGTCCCGGAGCAGCCAGGGTGGCCAGGGCGTGCGGGCGGTCGCCTGTCTGCCCGCCGTCGTCGGCGCCTACGGGAAGCCCGGCGGCGGCGCTCTGCTGGCGACCGTCGGCGGCTTCGGCTTCTCGTTCGAGGCGGTGCGCCGGCCGTCGGGGCCTGCCGCGACGCGGCTGGTCAACCACTCGCGGCTCGGGCAGGCGCTCCTCGAGCTGAGCGACCCGCCGATCCGGGCCCTCTTCGTCTCGGCCAACAACCCGGCCGTCACGTGCCCGGACGCCGCGACCGTCCGTCGGGGGCTCATGCGCGAGGATCTCTTCACCGTCGTTCATGACCCGTTCCTCACCGACACCGCCCGCTACGCCGATCTGGTGCTGCCGGCGACGACGTATCTCGAGACCGAGGACCTCTTCCGGGCGTACGGGGCCTACTACGTGCAGTTCGCCCCGCAGGCGGTGCCGGCTCAGGGCGAGGCGTGGTCCAACGTGAGGCTCGCTCAGGAGCTGGCCCGTCGGCTCGGGGTTGGCGACGCGGTGTTCTCGATGACCACGCCGGAATTGGTCCGCGCCGCCTTCGTCGGCGCGACGGGGCCCGCCGCGGGCCTCGATCCCGATGCGATCCGGACCGCCGGCCCGGTCAAGATCGACCCCTATCCGGACGGTCAGCGATTCGGGACGCCGTCGGGCAAGCTCGAGTTCTACTCGGAGGCCCTCGCGGCCCAGGGGCTGCCGCCCATGCCCGACTGGCACGAGGACGCGGAGGAGACGGCGCTGGGCCACCGGTGGCCGCTTCGCCTGCTCACGGCACCCGGGTACTTTCAGAGCCACACGGCGTTCTCGGGTAACCACGCCCTCCGGCGTCGCGAAGGCGTGCCGGTCGTGATCCTCCACCCCGCCGAGGCGGGGCGGCGCGGGCTCCAGCCGGGTGACGGGGTCGAGCTCTTCAACGATCTCGGCACGGTGGGCATGCGTCTCCGGGTCTCCGACGAGGTCGCGCCGGGAGTCGTGCTGGTCCCCGGGCAGCGGCCGGTGGGCGAGGCGCTGTCGGGGACCATCAACCTCCTCTGCGGGGACCGGCTGAGCGACCTCGGCGGGGGCGCGACCTACCAGAGCACCTTCCTGGACGTGCGGCGCGCCGACCGGACCTGACGAGCCGCGTCCGCGCCCGCGACCCCGGCGCTCATCGCGCGGGCGCTCGCTCGACTGCCGGGCGATCGCGTGGCGGCCCGAAGCCGCGTCCCAGGGCGTACAGGGTGACCAGGGCCATCGCGAGGTGTCCCGCGACGATGTGCCGAGGATAGTAGAAGTCCAAGACGAAGACGAGGTGCACGCCGAGATAGACGAGCGGCAGACCCAGGAGAATCTTCGTGATGGCTGGCGCGGACCGCCGGGCGAGTGTCAGGAGACCCACCACCAGCCACAGGAGCTGAATTCCGTGGATCGCCGTCCACGACACGTATTCCCCCCGGGGGAACTTGTCGCGCAGCGTGTGCAGATAGAACATGTGGTCGACCTGGTACCAGACGCGAGCCCGGACCTTGGAATCGTCGAAGAATCGCAGGAGCGCTCGGGGCGGGAGGACGGTGTTGACGGGCGCGCTCTGGTTTCCGGTGCTCCACACGAGTTGGCCGCCATAGTAGAGATTGTGCGCGACTGGCAGCGGCAGCGTCGCGAGCACTAGGCCGACCGCGACGAGGACGGGTGCCAGCCGGATCCGCCAGGCCCGCCAGGCGAACACGGCCATGACCGCGAGGAGCGGCGGGATCTGATTCAGTCGCGTGAGGCACGATAGCCCCGCCAGCGCGGCGCCTCGGAGCCACCCGCGCGGCGAGCGGCTCAGGAAGAGCAGGGGGAACAGGAGCGGCAGGAAGATCCAGGTCGGATACTCCGACAGGCTGACCTGGACGAAGAACACGACCGGCGGCGAGGTGGCCAGGGCCAGAGTCAGGCCCGCCGAAGCGCCGAAGGCGATCGCCCGAAGCCTGGAAGGCCGCGGTCGCGGCCAGAGCCGCGCGAACGCAAAGCACAGCGCCCAGTAGAGCGCGGCGAGCGCGGCGATGCTCAGGAAGCCGTCGCCGTCACCGAGCACGAGCCGCTCGAGGAAGCGAACGTAGCGGAAGGCGGGCTACATGAAGAAGACGGGCTCCCCGCCCTCGAGTGACCACGTGTCCAAGATCGAGCGAGCCTGGGACTCGTACGTGAGCGGGTCGCTCCCACCCTCCCGGAGCGTCGCGACGCCCAGACGGCGGAACGTGTGGAGGGTCGTGAACAGCGTGATGTAGAGCGTGGCGAAGTAGGCCCCCGCGAGGCGCCGGCGCCAGCGTCGTCCCAGCACGGAGACGGCCACCAGGGCGAGGACCGAGCAGAGACCGAGGCTGCTTGGGATCCCGAGCCGTCCCGGGTCCAGCCGATCGACCAGAGGGGTCGCGAGACCCACGAGCGCCAGAAGCCAGGCATCACGCCAAAGCAGCCCCACGTAGAAGAGCGCGACCGGCAGGGCGAACCCGACGATCGCCACGTCAGCCGCCGTGGCCACACCCCTCCACGTCGAGGCGGCTCGAATCGTGGAGACCGCCGCCCCGGGCTCACGGCCGCCCGGCTCGCGGCCACGTTCGATTCGGAGGGTAGCCCAGGGCCCCACGGGCGGCGGGCCACCCTGCCGTGAGCCGTCGTCGAACAGGTACTGGATCCGCAGTGGATGACGTCCGGCGGGCATCGGCACCAGGCTTGTCACAGGCGGGCCATAGTGGGGCGACAGTCGCATCACTTCCGGCTCGGCTGCGGGACCGTCCGAGCCGACGGCGATCCCTACCTCGCCGACATAGGTGACGCGGGCGACCCAGGGCTCGGCTCGCTCGATGACCCCCTGCCAGGTCGCCGCGATGGGGATGCGCCAGCGCAGCGGGCCCGTGGCGCTCGCACGCGGATAGAAGAAGTTGAAGCGGTTCGTGTTGAGGAAGCCCAGGTCCCAGTCGTGCTCCCGGAAGCTGATGGCCGGGTCGATCCGTGTGACCGCGAACCGGAAGAAGGGGTTCTCGAAGGACCGCTCGCAGGGTCCGGTGGGCGGGGCCGTGAGAGGCGACCGGTAGCACGCGAGGAACCCCGCGTGGCTACCGGACGCGAGCAATACGACCTTGAGGGCGACGGCAGTAACGGCGGCGGCGAGGAGGCTGACGCGGAGGGCGCGCGGCTCACCAGGAACGGGATCAGGAGGGCGAGGACGACGAACTCGGGCCACGAGCTCAGGGGAAGACCGTCGAAGAGCTGGTAGTTGACCGACGGCAGACCGAGCAGCACGGCCAGCAGGAGGAGGTCCACGCGCGCCATCAGGACCGCCGCCTCCAGCCCTGCCCCACGGCATTCATCGTGACGAGTCCCATCGCGAGGTGGCCGGCGATGACGTGACGGGGGTAGTAGTCGTCCACGACGTAGATGAGATGGACCCCGAGGTAGAGCAGCGGAAGGCCGACGAGCAGCAGCTTCGTGCCCCGCGCGAAGCCCCGCCGCCGGAGCGCGAGGACGCAGGTCGCCGCCCAGAGGATCTGGAGTCCCCGCATGGCGGCCCGGGAGAGCTCGTCGCCACGAGGCGGCGGGTCGTGGACGGGATTGATGTAGAAGACGTGGTCCAGCTGGTTGAGCGCCTCCTTCAGGACGGCCGTGTCGTCGAGCATCCGGGGCCACATCGCGGGCGGGAGTCTGAGAAGGTGCGGCTGGCTCTTGCCGGTCAACGCCAACTGCCCGCCGTAGTAGAGGTTGTGCAAGCCGGGAAGCGAGAGGATCAGCGCGGTGAGGGTCAGGGCGCCCAGCGTGGCGCGCGGCCTGAGCCCAAAGGTGCGCCAGGCGAAGACGCCGAGCTGGGCGAGCACGCCAGGAGCCTGGTTCGATCGAGTCAGGAGCGACAGACTTGCCAGCACCGCTCCCGCGCGCCACTGGACCGGCGAGCGGCTGACGAAGAGCATCGGGAACAGCAGCAGGAGGAAGATCCAGGTTGGATGCTCGGACAGGCTGACCTGGACGAAGTAGACGACGGGCGGCGTGCTGGCCAGCGCCAGCATGAGGATCGCGGCCCCGCCGAAGAGGAGCTGCCGCGGCGCGGAAGCCCGGGGCCGGGCCCAGAGGCGGGCGATCGCCCAGCAGAGCGCCCAGTAGAGCGCCGCGAGCGCGAGGATGCTGACGAGCCCGTCGCCCTCGCCGAGAACCAGTCGCTCCGCGAACCGGACGTACCGGAACAGTGGCTGGTAGACGAAGATGCGCTCCCCGCCCTCGAGCGACCACGTGTCCAGGATCGAGCGAGCCTGGGACTCGTAGAAGAGGGGATCGCCCGCCCACTCCCGAAGCGTGACGACGTCGAGCCGTCGGAACGTCCGCAGGGTGACGAACCACGTGACGTAGAGGGTCGCGAAGAAGGCTCCCACGAGGCGCCGGCGCCAGCGTCGTCCCAGCACGGGGCCGGCGACCAGCGCGAGCACGAAGCAGAGGCCGAGACTGCTCGGGAGCCCGAGCCCCGCGGGGTCGAATCGGTCGGCCAGCGGTGTCGCGCCGCCGACGAGTGCCAGGAGCCACGCGTCGCGCCACAGGAGCCCGAGGTAGAAGAGCAGGATGGAGATCGCGAGCGCGGCGATCGTCGCGTCGCCCGCCGCCGCCGCCGCCCGCCACGGCCACGCCGGTCGGATCGGGGCGATCGGCGCTCCAGGCTCGCGGCCTCCCGGGCCCCGGCCTCGTTCCATCTGGAAGGTGGCCCAGGGGCCCACCGGCGGAGGGCCGCCCCAGGTCGAGCCGTCGTCGAAGCGGTAGTCGACCCGGACGGCGTGCCGACCCCCGGGTACCGGCACGAAGATCATCGCCGGGGTGCCGTAGTGCGGGGGCAGCGTGGTGGAGGTGCGGTTCGCCGCGGGACCATCGGGGTCGAGGAGAATGGTTGCCTCGCCCACGTAGCCGATGCGGGCGACCCACGGCTCCGGCCGTTCCACGGCGCCTCGCCACGACGCTTCGATCGGGAGGCGCTGGCGCAGCCGACCCTCGAGCCCTTCGTAGTGGCGGTCGAAGCGAACCGTGTTCAGGAAGCCAAGGTTCCAGTCGTGTTCGCCGAAGTCGATGGTGCGGTCGAGGCGCGTGACGGAGAAGCGAAAGAGCGGACTCTCGAACGACCGCTCGCAGGGTCCGGTGGGCGGCACCTCGAGAGGCGACCGGTAGCACGCGAGAAAGCCCTGGTGAGTGCCGGAGGCCAGCAGGACGACCTTCAGGCCGAGGGCGCCCACGACGGCGGCGATCAGCGCCACCTGGAGGGTCCGCGGCCACCGCGCGACCCGGCGCCCGTGGAGGCGGCGGAGCCCACGGCTGACCAGGAGCGGGATCAGGAGCGCCAGCCCGAGGAACTCGGGTGGGCGCGAGAGCGGGAGGCCGTCGAAGAGCTGGTAGTTGGCCGACGGCAGGACCAGGAGCAGTGCGAGGAGGAGGAAGCCCGCCCGCCCCATCAGGCGGCGCGGAGAGGCGCCGAGCGGGCTGGCCCCCCACCCGGGAGCTTCCGATGGTGCACGAACCGCATCATAGGAGTCTCGAATGCCGGCGACAAGCTTTGACCGAGGGGGGTTGAGCGAGACCGGCGCTTCTGGTAGACCGGAGCGCGCGCACATGCGCGAGGAGGGTCCATGCGCTGGAAGCGGATGCTGACCGTGGTCGGGGTGCACGCGGAGGGGGAATACGCCAAGGTCGTGACGGGCGGCGTCGTCGACGTTCCCGGCCGGACCATGTTCGACAAGATGCAGTGGCTCGCGCATCGCGACGACGGGTTGCGGAAGTTCCTCCTTTACGAGCCGCGCGGCGCGGCCGTCCACAGCGCGAACCTGATCCTGCCCTCTCGCAACCCCAAGGCGGCGCTCGGGTACGTCATCATGGAGTCGACGGAGTATCCACCGATGTCAGGCTCCAACACGATCTGCACGGTGACCGCGATCCTGGAGACGGGCATCCTCCCCATGCGGGAGCCGGAGACGCGGCTCACCCTCGAAGCCCCGGCGGGGCTCATCGAGGTGAGCTGCCGCTGCGAGGGAGGCCGGGTCCTCCAGGTGAAGTTCCGCAACGTCCCGGCCTTCGTCCAGCACCTCGACGCGTCCGTCGAGGTCGACGGTATCGGCACCGTCACGATGGACGTGGCCTACGGCGGCATGCACTACGCCCTCGTCGACGCCGCGCGGCTCGGGTTCGGGATCACGCCGGACGAGGCGCGTGACATCTGCGGCCTGGGCGAGAAGATCCGGGAGGCCGCGCGCGAGCAGCTCCGGGTCGTGCACCCCGAGAATCCGAAGATCCGGGACGTGACGATCACCGAGTTCATGGGACCCCTCCGCCAGAAGGGCCGCGGCCTGACGGCGCGGAACACGGTCGTCGTCTCGCCGGGCCGGCTGGACCGCTCGCCCTGCGGGACGGGAACGTCCGCCCGGCTGGCCGTGATGCACGCCCGGCGGCAGATCCGCAAGGGGCAGCCCTTCGACCACGAGTCCGTCATCGGCAGTCACTTCCTGGCCGAGATCGTCGGCACGACCCGGGTCGGACGGAAGCTGGCCGTCGTGACGACCGTCGCGGGCCGGGGATGGGTCACCGACATCGGGCAGTACGGCTGCGACCCCGAGGATCCGTACCCGGAGGGGTACACGCTCTCGGACACCTGGCTCCGGGCGATCTGAGGCGTGGGGTCAGACTTTGACTTCCCGACAATTCAGCGTGCGATGGCTCGCTGCGCCTACAAAATGTCGGGAAATCAAAGTCTGACCCCGTAGGGTCCGAGGTCCGCGGCGTAGCGCTCGGCGGACGCCAGTCCGAACACGGTGGGCGGCAGGGCCGGCGGGCGGTCGTGCACCTCGCCGAGCCCGAGGCGGCGCGCCGTCAGCCGCTTGCCGTAGCAGAGGAAGTTCTCGACCGACTGCATCAGGAAGACGATGAGCGGCAGGATGCTGCGGTAGAGCCGCTCCGCCTCCGCCTCGTCCGCCGGCTGGCCGCTCTGCATCAGCTCGAAGATCCGGACCTGGACGTCGAAGCACTCGGGGGCGGGGATCAGTCCGACGCAGCCCGCACGGAGATTGTCCGGTAGCTCGAGGCCGCCGCGTCCGTTCAGGACACGGAAGGCGCCCTGCGTCTCCTCGATCAGGCGGCGGATCACCACGGCCGGGCCCTCGCCCTTCAGCAGGCAGACGTTCGGGTGCTGCCGGGACAGCTCGCGGAGCCCGGCGTTCGAGAGGCTCACCCCGAGATAGCCGGGCGCGTTCTGGACCGCGACGGGCAGCGAGACCCGGTCGGCCACCGCGCCGAGGAATCGCACGTACTCGATCTCCGGAAGCCCGGCCACCGGGGGCGGCTGGAGGATCACCCAGCCCGCTCCCAGCCGCTCCGCCGCGAGCGCCATCTCGGTCTGGCCGTGGACGCTCGGCTCGGCCACCGTGACCGCGAGGGGCTTCCGGCCGCCGAGGTCCTCCGCGACCCACTCGAGGATCTCTCGCCGCTCGCGGACGTCGAGCTTGCCCACCTCGGTGGCCAGGCCCATCACCGCGACGCCGTGAGCGTGCCCGGCCACGCAGGCGTCGAGTTGCCGCCGCATGGCCGAGCGGTCGATCCGCCCCCCGGCGTCGAAGAAGGCGTAGAGAATGGGCCAGATTCCGGCGATCGTCGACGGATCCATTGGTCGAGGGCCTCCCGTGGACGTCAGTGAGGCCGGGCCGCCCGGTCACGCGTGACGGGTCCCAGCACGATGAGGAGCGCGCCGATCGCCGTGGCGACCGTGATCCCGAGCCCCAGGTAGAACCTGGGCTGGCGGAACGTGAACTCGACCACGTGCTCGCCGGCGGGCACGCACACCATCCGGAAGAGCAGGTTCGCGCGGAGGACGGGCGCGCGTCGCCCGTCGACCGTCGCGGTCCATCCGCGATAGTAGGTGTCGCTCAAGACGAGCGGGCCGGCCTCGGCGGCGCGGACCCGGAGCACGACGCGATCCGGATGGTCCACCTCGAACAGGACGGACCCCGGGGCCGCGCCGGTCCGGCTCGGGCAGGCGGTCGGCGCCTCCACCAGGACCGCATCGGTCGGCCACAGGGTCTGGAGCGCGGCGCGGAGCGCGAGCCGGCCGTCCATGATGCGGACCCGCGCCGGGAGGTACGCCCGGGTCAGGGGATCGATGATCTCCCACATGTCGCCGCTCAGCGGCCTGAATCGAACCCCCGATCCCTCCGGCTCCGCGGGGCCAAGGGGTCCGTGAGGCACGCGCCGGGTCCGGGAGTCGGCCCCCGCCGAGACCCAGCGCGTGCCGGTGAGCGGGAAGATGTTGTCCCCGCGGGAATCCCAGAGGACCAGGTCGAACTCGTGGAGGGATCCCAGCGCGAGGGAGGAGTACACGGCGCCGATCGGCACCCGGTAGACCGCCCCGGCATTCTTCCCCGCCGTGTGGCTCGGGAGCATCACCCGGTACGGGCCCGCCGCGCCGGCGAGGTCAGCGAGGTCCGACTTCGCGGGCCACCGGCTTCCGGGTGGCTCGCGGCTCCACGCGATGTCCCGGGGAAAGCTCAGGGCGTCGACGAGCAACGCGACGATCACGACCGCCCGCGCCAGCCAGGGGACGGTACGGAGGTGCCGCGCCACGGTCAGCGCCACGACGGCGGCGGCGAGGAGGGCGGTGAACGAATCCCAGTCGTGGACGAAGTGAGGGGACAGGACGGGCGCGAGCGGGCCGGGTACGCCGGCGATCCCGAGCCAGATCGCCACCGCCATCGACGTGGCCACGGTGACCCACAGACCGCGCAGCAAGCGGCGCTCAGGCGCCGGGCTTTCGGCGCCCGGCGGCCGCCACAGCGCCTCCGCGCCCCGGGCCGCCAGGCCCGCGATGCCGACGGAGAGCAGGAGGAGACCGCGAGCCGGGATGCGGAAGACTCCTCCGCTCGCGAGCGAGACGAAGGGGGGCACGCCGAGAGCCATGAGCAGACCCAGGAAGGCCAGCGCGGCGAAGGTGCCAGTCCAGCGGCCGCGAGCCCTCGAGAGGGCCCAGAGCGCGAGCGCCAGCGGGAGGATGCCCATGTAACCGTGGAGCTCGTCCAGCGAGAACCAGCGCGGCGTGTGACGAAACGCGAGGGGGATCAGCAGCGTCAGCAGGTTCTCCGGCGGCAGGGGACTCTCGAGGAGGAAGCTGCCGAGGGGCTCCCAGCGGTCGGACAGCCGGGCGAGGACCGTGGTCGGCCCCAGCTGGACGGCGGAGAGCCCGACGCCGATGGCGAGTGCGAGCGTCGCGCCGCCGATGACCCGGGCTATGGGCGCCCGCTCGCCCGGGGCGGTGCGAGCCAGACCGGCAAAGAGAAGGACCACGCCGGCCGCGACGCAGCCAAGCCACGCAGCCTGTGGATGTCCGCCCAGGATGGAGAGCGCGAGCGCGACCCCGGTGCCGGCGATCGCCCGGCCGGTCGGCCGCTCGAGGAGGTGGGCGGCGCCCAGCAGGAGCCACGGCACCCAGCTCGCCGACTGCACGACCGTCACGTGGGCCACGTGCGCCCAGAAGAAACCCGAGAACATGAGGGTCAGCGCGCCGACCATCGCCCCGGCCCATCCGAGCCCTGTGCGACCCAGGAACAGGAACATCCCGAGACCGGCGACGAGGTAGTGAAGGACGTCCTCGACCTCGACCGCCCGGTAGCTGAGATCGCCCCCCGACACGAGCGAGCCGATGAGACTCCCGGGGTAGAGCACGGTGGCCTCGATGTCCGCCAGGAGCGGAAATCCGAAGCCGGCGTAGGGCGTCCATTGCGGCAGCCGGCCCAGGAACAGCTCCTGCGTCACGTATCGGCGCCAGGGATAGGTGTAGGCGGCGAGGTCGCTCGTGATGCTGCGAGTGGGGGACGGACCGACGACGGGCCAGAAGCAGAAGGCGGCGGCCATGGCGAGGCTCGCCACCGCCGCGCCGAGCCGTACCGCCTGGCGCGAGGCTCCGACGGGACGCATGCTGCGGGCCAGAATTCTAGCACCGGACCGGCGGCGGCGCCCGTGCCGATGGCGGGCCCATTGCGGCGCCCGCCGCGTCTCGGGTATGGTGGCGCCATGTCGGGGGCCCCATCGGGGAGCCGTGCCGTGGCTCACGTGAGCGCGGCACCGGCCGTCGGCCCCGCCGGGGTGCCCGCTGCCGTCGTCAAGCAGCAGGCATCGCGCGACGACTGGCTCATGCGTGGGCTCCTCGCGCTGATCGGCCTCTACCTCGTCGTGACCCTGGCGTTGCCGCTCGGCATCATGCTCGCCAAGAGCGTCGAGAATTCGAAGGGGGCCTTCGTCGGCCTCGCGAACTACGCGCGCTACTTCGAGACCCCGGCGCTCGCCCAGTCGATCAGCAACAGCCTCTTCGTCGCGCTCCTGAGCACCGCCCTCACGGTGCCGCTCGCCTTCCTGTACGCGTACGCGCTGACCCGGAGCTGCCTGCCCTGGAAGTCCCTGTTCAAGACGGTGGCCCTGATCCCCATCCTCGTCCCGTCGCTCCTGCCCGGGCTGGCGCTGGTCTACCTCTTCGGCAACCAGGGCCTGGCCAAGGGTCTCTTGCTGGGCTACTCGATCTACGGCCCCATCGGGATCGTGATGTCGGAGGTCTTCTTCACCTTCCCGCACGCGCTCCTGATCATCGTCACGGCGCTGTCGCTGGCGGACGCCCGGCTGTACGAGGCCGCCGTCGCCCTGCGGGCGACCCGGCGCCGCATCTTCTTCACGGTGACCCTGCCGGGCGCGCGCTACGGTCTGATCAGCGCCACGTTCGTGGTCTTCGTGATGGTCATCACGGACTTCGGGGCGCCCAAGGTCATCGGTGGGCAGTACAACGTCCTCGCCACGGACGTCTACAAGCAGGTGATCGGCCAGCAGAACTTCGAGATGGGTGCCGTGGTGAGCGTGCTGCTCCTGGTGCCCGCGGGCTTCGCCTTTCTCGTCGACCGGCTCGTCCAGCGGCGGCAGGTCGCCCTCCTGACCGTTCGGGCCGTACCCTACGTCCCGAAGCCGAACCCGGCGTTCGACGGCGCCATGCTGGCCTGCTGCACGGTCATCGGCCTCTTCCTGGTGGGACTCATCGCGATCTCGCAGTTCGGCGCCCTGGTGAAGTTCTGGCCCTACAACCTCACGCTGACGCTCGCCAACTACGACTTCGACCGGAAGGGGGGCGGGGGCTGGCAGTCCTACTACAACTCCATCCGCCTCGGGCTCTTCACCGCCGTGGTGGGAATCGTGGTCGTGTTCGTG
Organism: Methylomirabilia bacterium; assembly: GCA_041497395.1. Taxonomy (GTDB): domain Bacteria; phylum Methylomirabilota; class Methylomirabilia; order Rokubacteriales; family DASRDR01; genus DASRDR01. The sequence continues at coordinate 11,702 of JBGQGN010000002.1, read as the reverse complement.
GGCGCCTACGTCGTGGAGAAGGGGCGGGGGTTCCGGTGGGGCCGGACGGGCTTCCAGTTCCTCGCCATGCTGCCCATGGCCGTGCCGGGCATGGTACTCGGCCTCGCCTACATCTTCTTCTTCAATGACCCCCGGAACCCGCTCAATGGCCTCTACCGGACGATGGCCATCCTCGTCATCAATACCGTCGTCCACTTCTACACGGTGGCGCACCTCACGGCGCTGACCGCGCTCAAGCAGATGGACCCCGAGTTCGAGACCGTGGCGATGTCGCTGCGGCAGCCCGTGTATCGCACGTTCTGGAAGATCACCGTGCCGGTCTGTCTGCCCGCCATCCTGGACACGGGGATGTACCTGTTCGTGAACGCCATGGCGACCGTGTCCGGAGTCGTGTTCCTGTACGGACCCAGCACGGAGCTGGCGTCGGTCTCGGTCCTGAACATGGACGACACCGGGGACGTCGCGGCGGCGGCGGCGATGGCGATGATGATCTTCTACACGAACGTGGGCGCCCGCGCGATACACGCGGGGCTCGCGCGGTGGCTGGAGCGACGGACTCAGGCGTGGCGGCGGCGGTGAGCAGCGGGTCCCGCGGGGGTGTCCGCGGGGCGGGGCGTGACCTCAACGAGAGGGAGGGGAGCATGATCACGCGGCGGGCGTTGCTGGTCCTGGCGATGGGGCTCGTGGCGGGTGTCCCGGACGGAGCGCGGGCGGCGGACTACCCGGCTCGTCCCATCGAGATCGTGGTGCCGTACGCCCCGGGGGGCGGTACGGACATCATGGTGCGGCAGATCGTGAAGATGATCGAGGAGCAGAAACTCGTGCCGGTCCCCGTGACGGTCAACAACCGGGTCGGGGGCAGCGGGATCGTCGGCAAGTCGTACGCCATCAACCGTCCCCCCGACGGCTACACGCTGGTTGCGGTCGACGCGGGCAACTGGCAGCAGGAGCTCCAGGGCAACGCGACCTGGAGCTACCGGAAGGACTTCACCTACATCGCCCGTATGGTCACCGACGTGAACCTCCTCATCGTCCGGAAGGAATCACCCATCAGCACCGTCCAGGAGCTCCTCGCGGCGGCGCGGGCGAAGGGCAAGGGTGGGCTCTCGGTGGGGGGAACCAACGTCGGCCAGGTCGATCACATCGCCAACATCAACCTGAGCAAGGCGTCGAAGGTGGACTTGACCTACGTGCCCTTCAAGAGCGGCGGCGAGGTCATGACCAACCTCCTGGGCGGCCACGTCGACGCGGCGTGGGCGAACCCGAACGAGTGCATCGGCCAGCTGGAGGCCGGGCAGGTGCGGGCCCTCGCGGTGGCCGACGAGGAGCGGCTCAAGGGCTTGTCGAAGATCCAGACGATGAAGGAGCTCGGCGTGGCCATGGTGAGCAACCAGTGGCGCGCGGTGGGCGGACCGGGCAACTTGCCCAAGCCCGTGGTCGACTACTGGGTCAACGTGCTCGACCGGGTGCGGAAGAGCGACGCGTGGCGGAAGGATTTTCTCGAGAAGAGCGTGCTCGAAGACGGCTGGCTCATCGGCGATGCCTTCCTCCAGTCGGTCGACCGGGAGCAGGAGGTCGACAAGGCCGTCTTCGCCGAGCTCGGGATGCTGAAGAAGAAGTGACCTGCCCGCCCGTCCCGGCGCCCGGCGGACGAAGCCCGTCCGACGAGGTAGCCCCGTGAGCTGGGACGGGAGCCGCGTCATGGGGGCGGCAGCGGCGGCCCTCGGGGTCGTCACTGTCGCCCTCGCCTCGGGCCTTTCCGAAGGCACCGCCACGGGCGGCCCCGGCACCCGTTTCCTGCCCGCGCTCCTCGGAGGGCTCATGGTCCTTCTGGGTGCCATGATCGCCTTCGGCCCCGCCCGGGTCCGGCTCGCCGGCCCGGCGCCCGCGGGTGAGGCCGATGCCGGGAGGAGCCAGGGTCGTGCCCTGGCGACGGTCGCCGTGATGGGCGGCTACACACTCCTCCTCGATCGGCTCGGCTTCCTGCTCGCCACGACCGCGCTCCTGGCCGTGCTCGTGCGGATGTACGGGGAGCGGCGCTGGACCGTCGCTCTGGGCGTCGCGGTGTGCGCCACCGGCGCGGCGTACGGGCTTTTCGCCGGCTGGCTCAAGGTCCCCCTGCCTCCCGGTCTCCTCGCGCCCTGAGGACCGCATGACCGATCTCCTGCAGCACCTCGGCATGGGATTCGCCGTCGCGCTCACCCCCGTGAACCTCCTCTACTGCCTGATCGGTGTCGTCGTCGGTACGGCGATCGGCGTGCTCCCGGGCATCGGCCCCGTCACCACCGTTGCCATGCTGGTGCCGTTGACCTTTGGCATGAGCCCGACGGCAGCGCTGATCATGCTGGCCGGCATCTACTACGGGTCCCAGTACGGCGGATCGACGACGGCGATCCTCATCAACGTACCGGGCGAGAGCTCGTCGATCATGACGTGCCTCGACGGCTACCAGATGGCCCGGCAGGGGCGAGCGGGGCCCGCGCTCGGGATGGCGGCCATCGGCTCCTTCGTGGCGGGGACGGCGAGCGTGGTGCTGCTGATGCTGCTGGCGCGCCCGCTGATCCGCGTCGCGCTCGAGTTCGGTCCGGCCGAGTACTTCGCGATCATGGTCCTCGCGCTCCTCACGCTCGGCGGCCTCACGGGGGAGTCAGTCACCAAGGGACTGCTCATGGGCGTGTTCGGGCTCCTCCTGGGGACGATCGGCGGCGACCCCCTGACCGGCACCGCCCGATTCACCTTCGGGGCGCCGAGCCTGCTCGACGGTCTCGAGTTCCTGCCCGTGACGATGGGGCTGTTCGCGGTGGCCGAGGTGCTGTCGAGCGCATCGCGTCCCCTGACGCAGAGTCTCGCCGCGCCTCCGATCCGCGGGCTCTTCCCCAGCCGGGCCGACTGGTACGCGTGCCGCTGGACCTTGCCCCGGGCGACGCTCATCGGGTTCGTGGTGGGCGTCCTGCCCGGCGCGGGGGCCACCCTGGCGTCGATCCTCGCCTACCTGGTCGAGAAGCGCGTCTCGCGGTACCCCGAGCGCTTCGGCACCGGTGTCATCGAGGGCGTGTGTGCGCCGGAAACGGCGAACAACGCCGCGAGCGGCGGGGCGATGGTGCCTCTCTTGACGCTGGGCGTCCCGGGCTCCGGGACCACCGCCATCATGCTCGGCGCCCTCATGCTCTGGGGGCTCCGACCGGGCCCGCTCCTGTTCGAGAAGAACCCGGAGCTCGTGTGGGGCCTCATCGCGAGCATGTACATCGGCAACGTCGTGCTGCTCATCCTGAACCTGCCCCTGGTGGGACTCTGGGTGCAGCTCCTGCGGGTCCCGCCGCGCGTCCTCCTGCCCCTCATCCTCCTCTTCTGCATGACGGGCACCTACGCGGTCGGCGGCAACCTCTTCGACCTCTGGGTGATGGTGGTCTTCGGCGTCCTCGGCCTCCTGCTCCAGCGGTACGGGTATCCGGTCGCCCCGATCGTGCTGGGACTCATCCTCGGGCCCATGCTCGAGACGCACTTCCGCCGCGCGCTGATCATCTCCCGCGGCGACTACGGCGTCTTCCTCCAGCGCCCGATCGCGGCCGGCCTCCTCACGGTCGCGGCCGTGTACCTGCTGCTGCCGCTCCTGTCCTGGGCCTGGCGCCGCTGGCGCGTCGTGGCCGGGGCGGGGGGGTAGGGCGCTCTCCTCCGGTCTCCGTTCGCTCCGCGGATTGACGGCCCACGGCGAGACGGGAAGAATGGAGCGGTCGTCCGCTCGCCATGCGGGCGCGGAGAGGCCAGTGAGAGACCAGGCGCGGGTCGTCATCATCGGCGGCGGCATCGCCGGCTGCAGCATCGCCTACCACCTGGCGCAGAAGGGGTGGACCGACGTGCTGCTCCTCGACAAGGGCGAGCTGACGAGCGGGTCGACGTGGCACGCCGCGGGGATGGTGACGCACTTTCACACCTCCCCGACGATCATGCGCATGCGGCAGTACTCGATCCGTCTCTACCGGAGCCTCCAGACGGAGCCGGGCTCCCCCGAGCACTGGCACGAGGTCGGGAGCCTCCGGGTCGCCTCGAGCCGGGACCAGTGGCTCTTCCTGCGGCGGCAGGTCGGGACGGCGCGCGCCCTCGGCCTCGACGTGGACACGATCTCGCCCGCCGAGGCGCTCCAGTTGTTCCCGCTCATGTCCCCCGACGACCTTCACGGGGCCATGTACCTGCCGGGGGACGGGTGGATCGACCCGAGCGGAGCGACGACGGAGCTCGCGCGGCGCGCCCGGGCGCTCGGGGTGGCGGTCGAGACCGGAGTGCGCGTGACGGGGATCGAGCGGTCGCGGGATGGCGCCGTCTCGGCCGTGGTCACTGACCGCGGCCGGGTGCGCGCGGAGATCGCGATCAACGCGGCCGGGATGTGGGGTCGCCAGGTGGCCGCGATGGTGGACGTGAGCCTGCCGATCACACCGCTCGTCCACCAGCACCTGGCCACCAAGCCGATCCCCGGGCATGAGCTGCCGCGCGCAACTCCCTGCCTCCGAGATCCGGAGAACCTCGTCTACCTCCGCGAGGAGGTCGGCGGATTCCTGATCGGCGGCTTCGAGCGGGAGCCCGTGGCCTGGTCGGTGGACGGCGTGCCGTGGGACTTCACGCAGCAGCTTCTCCCGTCGGACTGGGAGCTCTTCGGCGAGATCATGGAGGGCGCGATCCGGCGCGTCCCCATCCTGGGCCGGGCGGAGATGGCCCACCTCACGAACGGGCCGGAGGGCATCACCCCGGACAGCCGGCCGCTCCTGGGACCGGTGCCCGGCGTGCCGGGCTTCTGGGCCGCGGCCGGGCTTTCCCACACGGGCTTCGGTGCGGGCGCCGCGATCGGCGACATCATCGCGGAGTGGATCGTGGAGGGGGAGCCCCCCTACGACGTCGGCGAGATGAACGTGCGGCGCTTCGGTCCGGTGTACGAGGACCGCGCGTACGCGGCCGAGCGGGCGCGCGAGTCCTACCGGTACTACTACATGCTCCGCTATCCCCACGACGAGAACGAGTCGGTGCGGGAGCGGCGCCTCTCGCCGCTCGACGGACGGTGCCTGGCGCTCGGGGGCGTGTTCGGCGAGAAGAACGGCTGGGAGCGCGTCCTCTACTTCGAGCCGGGCCGGCCCGGGCGGCGCGCCGGGGCGGACCAGCGCGCGTGGGGATGGGGGCGGCCCGCCTTCTTCGACCGGGTGGGCGAGGAGCACCGCGCCGTGCGGGAGCGCGCCGGCCTCCTCGACATGACCTCCTTCGGGAAGCTCGACGTCCGGGGGCCGGGCGCGCTGCCGCTCCTCCAGCGCCTCGCGGACAACGACGTCGGGAAGCCGCCCGGCAGCGTCGTCTACACGCAGTTCCTCAACTCGCGCGGGGGAATCGAGGCGGACGTCACCGTCATCCGGCTGGCCGCCGAGCGGTTTCGCGTGGTGACGGGATCGGGCTTCGTCCCGGGCGACCTCGGCTGGATCCGCATGCACCTGCCGCGTGACGGCTCCGTCGAGGTCCGCGAGGTGACCGACGAGCTGGCGGTGATCGGGCTGTGGGGCCCGGCCGCCCGGCGCGTCCTCGAGGGCGCGAGCCGAGACGACGTGTCGAACGCCGCGTTCCCGTACCTCGCGGCGCGCTCGATCCGCATCGGCCCGGCCGACGTCTGGGCCCAGCGGGTGACCTACGTGGGGGAGCTCGGCTGGGAGCTCTACGTGCCGGCCGGGAGCGCGGGCGCCGTGTGGGACGCGCTCCTCGCGGCCGGCCGGCCCCAGGGTATCGCGCCGGTGGGCTACAAGGCTCTCGACTCGCTCCGGCTCGAGAAGGGGTACCGCTACTGGAGCGCTGACATCACGCCGTCGGACAACCCCTACGAGGCCGGCCTCGGCTTCTGCGTCCGTCTGGGGAAGGGCGACTTCATCGGGCGCGAGGCGCTGCTCAGGGCCAAGGCCGCGGGTGTGACGCGCCGGCTCGCGACGGTGACGATCGATCCCGCGTCGACGATCTATGGCGGTGAGGCGGTGTGGAAGGACGGCCAGGTGCTGGAGCGGCTCCGGAGCGGCGGCTACGGCTACACGCTGGGCCGCAACATCGGTCTCGTGTACTTGCCGGTCGACCTCGCCGGGGCCGCGGGCACGCCGGTCGAGGTCGAGGTCTTCGGAGAGCGAGTGCCCGCCGAGGTCGCCCCCGACGTGCTGTACGACCCGCAGGGCGCCCGGATCCGCGCCTGAGCGCGGGATCCCCGCCGCGCGCCCTCAGGCGGGCGCGGGCGCCGGGCCGCCGGCCTGGACGCGCGCGAGCAGGACCAGGCCGGCGACGAACATCAGGCCGACCGCGAGGATCGCCACCCGCTGGTTCCCGCCGGTGAGGAGCGACGCGGTCCCGAAGATCACCGGGCCCATCACCGCGGCCGTCTTGCCGCAGAGCGAGTAGAAGCCGAAGAGCGAGGCCTCCTGCCCCTTCGGGATCAGGCTCGCCATGAAGGTGCGCGACGCGGCCTGGATGGCCCCGAGCCCGCTCCCCGCGAAGATCGCCACCACGTAGAACTGGCCCTTCGTGGTCACGAAGTACGCGGCCAGTACGACGAGGCACCACTGGACGAGCGTCGTCATCATCACGACCTTCGGTCCCCAGGTGTCGATCGGGCGCGCCCAGAGCCACGCGCCGGCCAGGGCCGAGAGCTGGACCACGAAGTAGAGGCCGATCACCTCGGCGGTCGTGAAGCCGAGGGTGTGGCCCGCGAACACCGCCGAGAAGTACACGACGGTGTTGGTGCCGTCCTCGAAGAAGAGGTAGGCGAGGAGGAAGCCTCTGAGGTTCGGGAGCCGGAGGATCCGCCGGAGGGTGTCGCGGGCCTCGGTGAAGCCGATGCGCACGGCCCTGCCGAGAGGGAGGCCCGTGGGCCGATCCGGCGGCAGGAAGAGCATGGCGGGCCGGGCGAAGAGGCCAAAGTGCGCCGCCGCCGTGAGGAAGGCGCCGCCATACCAGCCCCCGAGCGCGAAGGGCAGGGCGGCCGCCAGGGCGAGCGCCGAGCCCGCGTAGCCCGTGGCGAACCCGTACGCGGAGAGCCGGCCTCGCCACGACGCGTCGGCCAGGTCAGGGAGATACGCGTTGTAGTAGACGATGGCAGCCTCGAAGCCCACTGTTCCGACGACGGCGAGCACGAGGCCCCACACTACGTCGCCCGGTCGCACCGTGGCCATCAGGGCCGTCGCCCCCACCGAGAGATAGGTCAGGAGGCCGAGGAAGCGCTTCCGGACCCCGGCGTGGTCGGCGATGGCGCCGAGCGGCGGGGAGGCGAGGGCGACGATCACCATGGAGATGGTCACCGAGAGACCCCACCAGAAGTCGCCCTCGCCATGCTCGTTGCCGACGACGGCGAGCGCGTAGTACTTCGAGTAGACCGTGCCGGGGATCACGGCCACGTAGGCCGAGTTGGCGAAGTCGTAGAGCAGCCACGCGACGACGGTTCGGCGGGGCGCGGGCGTCACGGCTGGTAGGATACGGGCGCGGGTGGGGGATACTCAAACAATGCCTGATGCGTCGCCGGTCGAGATCCGCCGGATCGAGGACCGCGAGATCCACGTCTCGTGGTCCGACGGCCACCGGAGCGTCTTCCCGAACAAGATGCTCCGTGAGCGGTGCCCGTGCGCCGGCTGCGTGCACGAGCTGACCGGTCAGCGCCTGCTCGACCCGCGCTCGGTCCGCGCGGACATCCGGGCCGCGGAGGTCGCGCTGGTGGGCCGGTACGCGATCCGAGTCCGCTGGAGCGATGGCCACGCGACCGGGATTTACACGTTCCAGAAGCTCCGGGAGTGGTGCCCCTGCGAGGTCTGCCGTGGCGGGGCGCCCGGCTAGCGCCGGGGTCAGGCCGTCCTAGCGATCGCCGTGGCGCCGTCCACCTCGGGCGGCCTGCTCGGAGGTCGAGGCCAGCCGCCGCGGGGCGGGCTCGGTCAGCTCCCGGAGCGAGGGGTCCAGCTCGCGGGCGAGGTCGAGGAGCGCGTAGGTGTGGCACGCGCGCCCGGGCGTTTGGTAGCCGCACATGCACATGAGGTAGACGTCCCCGGTGCGGGCCTCGACGATGAGCTGCCGGAGCGCGGGGATGGCCTCCGGCCGGGCCGCGAGCTCGGCGAGATACCGCCTGCGATAGCCCATCGCCTGGTGCGCCGCCGCGTGCGCCGCGTCCGGCGCCGTGCCGGCACGCACGAGCGCGCGCTTCCGCTCCTGGAACTCGGCGAGCAGCTCGCCGGAGGGCGCGAGGGCCTTGATGCCCGCGGCGCCGGCTCGCATGACGCTCACGCGGCGAGCTCCCGCGGGAAGCGGCGCGAAGCGAGTCGTGCGGCCCAGTCCCACGGGCCGAGTGTGCCACACGGGCGGAGCTCGCGTGGTGTTGTTGACACCGCCGCGCCGCCGCCCTACCGTGCTGGAGATCGTGATCGCCCGCGGGGAGCGCCCTCACGTCGCGAGTGTCGACCAGGCCGTGGTGTCTGGCGCCGGGCCGAACGGCGTGACCAAGGTCCCGGGCGACTCACCCCTTCACGTCCTCCTGAGACGGCACGCTCCGGCGGACGCGAAGGAGGCGAGCGACCTCTCCGAGATCCTGGCGTTCCTCGACCGCCACCCCGATCCCTTCGATCGCGGCATCGTCGAGGGGCATCTCACGGGCAGCGCGGTGGTCGTGTCGGCGACGGGGGACCGGGTGCTTATGCTCCACCACCGGAAGCTCCGGCGCTGGCTCCAGCCCGGCGGCCATGCGGAGTCCGGGGAGCGAGAGGGTGAGGCGGTCGCCCTCCGGGAGGCGCGGGAGGAGACGGGCATCGAGGGGTTGACCCTCCACGCGTCGGCTCCCCGGCCGCTCGGCGTCGACGTGCATCCCATCCCGGCCCGCGGTGACGAGCCCGCGCACCGCCACCTCGATCTTCGCTACCTCGTCGTCGCGCCCCGCGGTGCGAGCCTCCGCCGCCTGGCCGCGGAGGCCCGGGCTCTCCGGTGGTTCACGTGGGAAGAGCTCGCGACCCTGGACCTCGACCCCGGCCTCCGCCGCGCGCTTCGCGCGGCGGAGGCCCTCATGTCCTCCGCGCCCACCCCGCACGCCCAGGAGGAGTCCGACCGGTGACCTACGAGCTGCGCAGCTACGACGTCGTCCCGGGCCGCATGCCGGCCATGCACGCCCGGTTCCAGAACCACACCATGGGGCTCTTCCGGAAGCACGGCATCGAGGTCGTCGGGTTCTGGGAGGTGGTCGTCGGCACCTCCAACGTGCTCCACTACGTCGTCCGGTTCGACGACCTCGGTCACCGCGAGCGCGCGTGGGCGGCCTTCGGGGCCGATCCCGAGTGGCAGCGTGTCCGCGCGGAGTCGGAGCGAGACGGGCCGATCGTCGCGCGGGTCCGGAACGAGATCTGGCGGCCCGTGTCCTATTCGCCGATGCAGTGAGGCGCGCGCCGCGCGTGGTGTCCTGGCTGGCCGCGCTCCTGACCGCCGCCGGGGGCGCCATCGGTGCCGCGGCCGCGAGCCGGGCGCCGCGCGGTGATGTGGTGACCCGCCCCCGGGCGGCGGGTCCAGGCGAGCTCGTGAGCTTCGTCGGCGAGCCGCGCGATGGCCGCCCTGCCGCGCCGCTCGAGGGCGTGCTCTTCCAGCCCGAGGGCGCGGGACCGTTCCCGGCCCTCGTCATGCTTCACGGCTGCACGGGTCTCCGGACCCCCGCGGGAGCGATCCAGGGGAAGCTCCGGTTCTGGGCGGAGCACCTGCGCGATCTCGGCTACGTCGCTCTCCTGGTGGATAGCTTCACCACGCGCGGCATCGACGAGGTGTGCACCGGCCGTCACCTTCTCTCGCCGGTGCGCGACCGCGCGGACGACGCCCGAGGCGCATTGCGCTACCTCCAGGGCCGGCCCGATGTGCAGCCGGACCGGATCGGGCTCCTCGGCTGGTCCAATGGTGCGGCGGCCACGCTCAGCGTGCTCTTCGACCAGGGCGCCGCCGAGCGGGACTTCCGCGCCGCCGTCGCCTTCTACCCGAACTGCACCCGGAACTACCCGGGAGGGCCGGACTTCCGCCCGTACGCGCCTCTCTACGTCCTGGTGGGCGCCCTCGACGACTGGACGCCGGCCGCGCCGTGCATGGCGCTCGTCGAGCGGGCGCAGGCGGCCGGCGCGCCGATCGCGATCAAGGTGTACCCCGGCGCCCACCACAGCTTCGACGCGCCGGCGACGCCCCTCCGCTACCGGCCGGAAGTGCGCAACCACAGCAAGCCCGGCGGCTGCTGCGGTGCGACCGTGGGGACCGATCCTGCGGCTCGGGCCGACGCGATCGCGGAGGTCACTGGGTTCCTCGCCGCCAGGGTCGCGGCTCCGCGCGACTAGCGCGATCCGCGTAGGGGCCTGAAGCGAGCGGCGGTGTCGCTTAGCCGAGGGCGAACGCTTCCCTGGCGAGCCCCGCGATGTGGCGGCCGATGGCGAGCGACGCCGTGGCCGCTGGAGAGGGCGCGTTCAGGACGTGGATCGCATCCGTCGACTTGGCGATGCGGAAGTCGTCGACCAGCGATCCGTCCTCGGCCACGGCCTGGGCCCGGACGCCGGCGCCGCCGGGCGTGATGTCGGCCGGCCCGATCTCGGGCAGGAGTCGCTGGAGGGCCTGCACGAACGCCGCCTTGCTGAGCGACCGGTACATCTCGTAGCTGCCGGTCCGCCAGTAGCGACGGGCCATCGACCAGAAGCCCCGGTAGCCGAGGGTGCCTGCCAGCTCCCGCAGATGGATCCGTCCGAACCGGTAGCCCTCGCGGGCGAAGGCGAGCACCGCGTTCGGCCCTGCCTCGACGTCGCCGTGGACGGTGCGCGTGAAGTGGACACCGAGGAAGGGGAACTCGGGATCGGGGACCGGGTAGATCAGGCCGCGCACGAGATCGCGCCGCTCCGGCCGGATCATGTAGTACTCCCCCCGGAACGGGATGATCCGCACGCCGGGGCGGGCGCCGGCGAGCCGGGCGACGACGTCGGAGTAGAGCCCGGCGCAATTGACGAGCCGGCGCGCCTGGATGGGGCCGGATGCGGTCGACAGGTCGAATCCCTCGTCGGTCCGCTGGATCGCGCTGACCCGGGCTCCGGTCCGGATGACGGTGCCCTGCGTGAGCAGCTCCCGCGCGAGAGCCTGGGCGACCTCCCCGTAGTCGACGATCGAGGTGGTAGGCGAGTGGATCGCGCGTATGGCCGCGGCGTGAGGCTCGATCGCGCGGAGGTGGTCCCTGTCGAGGAGCGCGAGCCCCTGGACGCCGTTGGCGGTGCCGCGCTCGAAGAGCGCCTGGAGTCGCGGCAGCTCGGCCTCGGAGGTGGCGACGATCACCTTGCCGATCGGGTCGACGCGGATCCCATGCTGCGCGCAGAACTCCTTCATCAGTCGCGCGCCCTCGACGCAGAGCCGCGCCTTGTGCGAGCCGGGCCGGTAGTAGATCCCCGAGTGGATGACGCCGCTGTTGTGGCCGGTCTGGTGCGTGGCGACCCGCGCCTCCTTCTCGAGGATCACGAGGCGGAGGCCGGGGCGCTCCGCGAGGAGCGCGCGCGCCGTCGCGAGCCCCACGATGCCCCCTCCGACCACGGCCAGATCGAACCGGTCGCTCACGGGCACCGCCTCGATCCGAAGGTCTTCTGGCTCACGGGACCATTCTGCACAAGGCCCCATAGATACGGCCGGGCCGCACGCGTGTCAAGCGCGCGGTGGCCCTTGTCGGT
>JBGQGN010000001.1:0-27260 GCA_041497395.1 Methylomirabilia bacterium | reverse complement strand
ATTCGACGATCCGAACCATACTTTCACTTGTCCGAACATTTTCAGCGTGCGCTGAAAGCCTATCTCCGAGTGAAAGCACCTGTCAAGAGGAAATGTGGCCGCGGTGTCATCCAGTTGACAGGGGGACGACGGGTGGTAGACGGTCCCAACGACCGGCTGGCGGTCCCGGCCTGTCAGGAGCCGATCCGCGCGATTCCTCGAGCGGGCCCCAACGGGCCACGCGGGGAGGCGGAGACGCCTCGCTACGGGCCTACCGCGCGAAGAGCCGCATCTCCCGCATGATCGCGGTCAAGTGGCTGAGGCGCCGGCTCACGGCGGGGCCCGAATCCTCGATCTCCGCGTAGTCGCGGTTGCGCGCTTCGAGCAAGAGCGAGGTTTTGCCCTCCATCCCGAAGACCAGCCAGCCCTCCGAGTCCTGGAGCGCGCACTCCCGGAAGCCGCACACGACCGCGTACGGCCGCCCGCTCCCCTCCAGCATGTTCCGGCCGAGGCTGTAGCCCTCCGGTGGGTCGTCGATTCCGAGGAGGGCCAGCATCGTGGCCGGCAGGTCCTGGTGCTGCGTCAGGTGATCGTGCTCGCGGAAGGGCAGCCCGGGCACGTGCATGATGAGCGGGACGCGGGTCTGCTCGGGGGTGAACGCGCTGCCGTGGCCGAAGAACCCGTGCTCGTAGAACTCCTGGCCGTGGTCCCCCGTGACGACGACGATCGTTCGGTCGAGCAAGCCGCGCCGCTCCAGGGCCGCCAGGACCGGCCCGACCACCGAGTCGACGTAGTGGATCGAGTTCCGGTAGCCGTTGTACATCCGCCGGGCCCCCTCTGGCGTCTGGGCCTGCGCGATCGTCGGATCCGCCAGGACCGGCAGGAACTTCGCGTGCTCCGGCGGGAACCGGAACGGGAAGTGGGGCGCGCCGAAGAAGAGGAAGCCAAAGAAGGCGTCCTCTCGAGGTGTCTCCTCCAGGAACGCCTTGAACGCACGCGCCTGCTGGAGGTCCCGCTCGGCCACGGTCCCGCCCGGGAGGCGGTCGACGAGGAAGGGCCGCACGGAGACGAACGCGGTGCGATGTAGCTCTGGGTACCCGAGGGAGGTGCTCGACGAGATCCTGAAGCGGTAACCCGCCTCGGCGAGCTTCGCGATGAGAACGGGCTCCCGACCCTCGGCCAGGAACGGCCACCAGTAGGTGCCGTGAAGACCGTAGATCATGGAGAAGATCCCGAAGCGTGTCGAATTGCCGCCGCTCAGGTGCTGGCGAAACACCTGCGCCTGGCGGGAGAACTGCCAGATGTTCGGCGTATTGTCGGGGGTGAACGTGTCCGCGCGCCAGGATTCGACCAGGATCCACACGACGTTCCACCGGTGGTCCGCCCTGACCGTCCCGACGACAGGCACACGCGGGTAGTTCAGGGCGCTCCGGGTCGGATCATAGGTCAGAACTCCGGCATCGCCCCGGATCCGTAGCCGCTGGCGGACCTCTCGGAGCCGGAGGGGCTCGTAGAGCGGGATGAGCCGCGTCTGGCGAACAACCCCGGGGATATCGAGGAGATCGCCTGCGGCGTACGTCAGCCGCTCGGCCGCGACGAGCCCCAGGACCGTGGCCACGAGCGCGAGCCAGCGACGCCGGACCGGCCACGCGGCCCCTCGGGCCCGCCCGAGCAGGGCCGTGTAGCCGAGGAGCTCTAGGCCGAGCAAGATCGCGATGCCGGCGCTCGCCATCACGACGTCCCGGCTCGGGAGCTCCATCGACTCGAAGCCGCCCGGCGTCAGGAGGACGTTCAGCGCGAGGGCATTGAAGTGGAACCTGAAGAAGCCGTAGATCCGCGCGTCCACATAAATGAAGGCCTGGAGCAGCGTGAAGGCGAGCGCCCCCAGGCAGCGGGTGGCGAGCGCCCAGGAGTCGACGAGCGCGACTGCGCCGAGCACGGCGTGGAGGGCCACCGTCGCCAGGCCGACCTGGGCCAGCAGCGCCAGCGCGGCGAACGCGAGCCCCAGGCTGGACGGCAGCGCGTCCTCCGCGAAGAGGAAGCGCTGGGCATGCAGACCGGCGGCGAGGAAGTTCAACGCCACGAACATGAGCAGGGCCCGCTGGCGGACGGCGATGGGATACCGGGTCATCCTGCCCGCCCGCCGGTGACAGGCGGCGCCCAGCCGGGCGCCGGTCGAGGGAGGCCCCGGTCCAGCCGTTCGGCCACGTCCCGTGCGTCCATGGCCGCGTGGCACGAATCCATTACAATCAGGCGTTGCACGTCATCCTCGACGGTGCGGGGGCCACCACTAGACCGAGCCGTCCTCCAGCTCGGACAGCCGGTCGTCGTCCAGGCCGAAGTAGTGCCCGACCTCGTGGACGACCGTGTCCCGGACCAGCTCCTCCATCTCCTCGACCGTCTCGCAGTCCTCCTGGATCGGCCCTTGGTAGATCGTGATCACGTCCGGCAGGACGTTCCCGTAGTTCGTGTCCCGGCGCGTGAGGTCGGTCCCGCGATAGAGGCCGTAGAGCGTGTCGGGCGGCTCGATGTCCATCTCGTCCAGAGTGTCGTCGTCGGCCCAGTCCTCGACGACAACGGCGATGTTCTCGAGGCGCTCGCGGAAGCGCCGCGGCAGCCGCCGCAGGGCCCGCGCCACGAGCTGCTCGAACTCCTTACGGCCGATCTCGACCATGGCAGGGACGGCCGGGCGGCCGGCGCGCCCTAGAGCCCGCGGACCCGCTCGACGTCGATGACGTCCTTGATGGCCGAGATCGCCGCCATGACGCTCTGGAGCTGGTCGAGATCCTTGACCTCCACGGTGAAATGGTTCAGCCCCTTGCGGTCCTCGGTGACCGTCACCTCGGCCTTCACGATGTTGGCCTGGCGCGAGGAGATGGCCGTCGAGATGTCGGCGAGCAGACCGGGCCGGTCCCGCCCGATGTGCACGGCGATCTTCACGGGCAACGCCTGTTGGTCGGCGACCGCCCACTCCACCGTCACCTTTCGCTCACTGTCGATGGCGCCCGCGGCGAGGTTGGGGCAGTCCTGCGCGTGCACGGTGATCCCGCGCCCCCGGGTGATGAAGCCCACGATCGGGTCACCCGGCACCGGGCCGCAGCATTTCGCGAACCGCACGAGCACGTCGTCCACGCCCTTGACCGTGACGCCGCCCGTCTCCATCCGCGGGCGGACGGGCTTCGGGGGCTTCGCCTCTGTCCGGGGCTCGTCCGGCGCATCCGGCGCATCCGGCGGGAGGAACCGCGACAGGACGGTGGACGCGGCGAGCTTGCCGTACCCGAGTCCGGCGATGAGGTCGTCGGCCGTCGTGTATCCGTGCTCGACCGTGAGCTTCCGGAACTCCTCTGACTCGAGAATCGTCGCGAGCGACACGCGGTGCTTCTTCGCCTCGCGATCGAGAAGCTCTCGGCCGATCGAGACCGAGCGGGCCCGCTCCTCGGTCCGAAGCCACTGCTTGACCCTGGACCGGGCCCGCGTCGACTTGATGGTCTTGAGCCAGTCGCGCGACGGCTTCTGGGTGGGCGACGTGACGACCTCGACGATGTCGCCCTGCCGGAGGACCTGGCGAAGAGGCACGAGCTTCCCGTTGACGCGGGCGCCGACACAGTGGTTGCCGACCTCCGTATGGACCGCGTACGCGAAGTCGATCGGCGTCGAGCCCTCGGGGAGCGCCTTCACGTCGCCCTTCGGCGTGAACACGTAGACCTCGTCCGGGAACAGGTCGACCTTGACGGTCTCCATGAACTCCCGGGGGTCCTTCATCTCCTTCTGCCACTCGAGCAGCTGCCGCAGCCAGACGAATGCCTGGTCGAGCCCCGTGCGGTCCTTCTTCTCCTTGTAGAGCCAGTGCGCGGCGATTCCCTCCTCGGCGATCCGGTGCATGTCGGGCGTCCGGATCTGGATCTCCACGGGATCGCCCTTCGGCCCGATGACCGTCGTGTGGAGGGACTGGTACATGTTCGACTTCGGGATCGCGATGAAGTCCTTGAAGCGGCCGGGCACGGGCTTCCAGAGCGAATGGACCATGCCCAGCGCGCCGTAGCACTCGCGCACAGTCGGGGTGAGGATCCGGACGGCGGTGAGATCGTAGATCTCGTCGAACTCGCGCCCCGCCTGCATCTTCTTGTAGATCGAGTAGAAGTGCTTCGGCCGCCCGGTGATCTGCCCCGAGATCCCGACCTCGGACAGCTTCGCCGAGATGATCGTGATGACCTGGTTGATCTCGGCCTCGCGCTCGAGGCGCCGCTTGGCCACCCGACGCTGGAGGTCGTCGTACACCTCGGAATGGAGCGCCTTGAGTGCCAGGTCCTCCAGCTCGCCCTTGACCTTCGCCATACCCAGCCGGTGAGCGAGCGGCGCGTAGATGTCCAGGGTCTCCCGGCCGATCGCGCGCTGCTTCTCCGGAGGCAGGTAGTGGAGGGTGCGCATGTTGTGGAGCCGGTCGGCCAGCTTGATCATCAGGACCCGGATATCCCGGGCCATGGCGACCAGCATCTTGCGGAAGTTCTCCGCCTGCCGCTCCTCGCGGCTCGCGAAGGCGAGCTTCCCGATCTTGGTGACCCCGTCGACCAGCTCGGCGATGTCGCCCCCGAACCGCTCCACGAGAACGGCCTTGCTGGTCGCCGTGTCCTCGAGGACGTCGTGGAGAAGCCCGGCCGCCACGGTCGTGGCGTCCATCTTGAACTCGACGAGGAGGCCGGCGACGGCCAAGGGGTGGATGTCGTAGGGCTCGCCGGACACCCGGAGCTGGCCCCGATGGACCTCCTGGGTGAACTCGTAGGCCCGGCGGACAACGTCAACGTCCCCGCCCGACTGGTAGCGGGGGATCTCGATCAGGAGGTCGCTCAGCGTCCGCATGTGCGCGCGTCCCGGCTCGCCCACGGGGCACTCGCTGGGGCGCTACGCGCCCCGGCCCGGGAAGCGGCCCGACGGCCGCCGGGTAGCCCAGCAGTTTACCGCCCGGCGCTCGCCTTCACCACGGTCTTTTTGGCCCCCCGCTGGCGCGCCTGGCCCCAGTTCTCCCAGTCCACGATGATCGGCGCGGCGACGAAGACCGAGGAGTAGGTCCCGGTCACCACACCCACCAGCAGCGCGAACGCGAAGTCCCGCAGCACCTCGCCCCCCGCCACGTACAGGATGGCCACGACCAGGAAGACCGTCAGCGAGGTGAGAACCGTCCGGGACAGCGTCTGGTTGATGGCCACGTTGATGACGTTGGCCAGGGTCTCGCCCTTCCGCAGCCCTCGGCCGCGGGTCTCCCGGATGCGATCGAAAACGACGATCGTGTCGTTGATGGAGAACCCCACGATCGTGAGAAGCGCCGCCAGCACCGGGAGCGACATCTCGCGGTTGGCGATCGACAGGGCGGCGAGGGCCACGAGGATGTCGTGCAGGAGCGCGATGATCGCCGCGACCCCGCCCCGGAAGTCGAAGCGGAACGCCACGTAGACGAGGATCCCCGCCATGCCCGCGAGCACCGCATAGACCGCCTGCAACTGCAGGTCTCGGCCAACCTGGGGCCCGACGAACTCGAGCCGGCGCACCTCGAAGGCGGGCAGCCCGGCCTCGCGGACCCCCTGCTCGACCTTCTTCGAGATCTCCTCGAGGGCCCCGCTCGACGCGGGGACCCGGACCAGGTACTCCTGGGCGTCGCCGAATTCCTGGATGACGCTCTCCCCGAGGCGGACCCGGTCCAGCGCGCTCCGCACGGCGTCGACCGTCGTGCCCTGCTGGAAGCGCACCTGCACCAGCGTGCCGCCGGAGAAGTCGATGCCATACCGGAGCCCGCCCTGCCAGGCGATGTGGGCCAGCCCGGCCAGGGTCACGATCAGGGAGATGGCATAGGCCCAGCGCCGCTTGCTGATGAAGTCGTACTTCGCGTTGACGAAGATCTGGAGCATCGCGTGCCGCCCTCTTGTCCCCGCCGCCTCAGATGGACAGCGTCTGGAGCCGCCGGCGGCCCATGTAGACCAAGTCGAAGATCAGGCGCGTGAAGAAGACCGCCGTGAACAGGCTGGCCACGATACCCAACATGAGCGTGACGGCGAAGCCCTTGATCGGTCCCGTCCCGAACTGGTAGAGGATGATGCCCGACACGACCACCGTCACGTGGGTGTCGATGACCGTCGTGAACGCCCGCCGGAAGCCCGCGTCGATCGCCGCCCGGACGGTCTTTCCGAGCCGGAACTCCTCTCGGATGCGCTCGAAGATGAGGATGTTGGTGTCGACCGCCATGCCGATCGTCAGCACGATGCCGGCGATGCCGGGCAACGTGAGCGTCGCCTGGAACCAGGCCAACGCCCCAAGGAGGATGGCGAGGTTGAGCAGGAGCGCCAGGTCGGCGATCGCGCCCGACAGCCGGTAGTAGATCAGCATGAACAGGAACACGGCCAGAGCGCCGGCGGCCGTCGAGATGACGCCCTTGCGGATCGAGTCCGCGCCGAGCGACGGGCCGACCGTGCGCTCCTCGAGGACCTGGACCGGCGCCTGCAGCGCCCCCGTCCGCAGCACGATCGCGAGGTCGGTGGCCTCCTCGAAGGTGAAACCCCCGGAAATCTGAGCCTGCCCCGAGGGAATGCGCTCGCGGATCACGGGCGCGGAGTGGACGTTGCCGTCGAGGACGATCGCGAGCGCCTTGCCCACGTTCTTCTCGGTCGCCTCGCCAAAGAGGCGCGCGCCGACGCTGTCGAACGACACCGAGACGTACGGCTCGCCCACGTCGGAGACGCGGACCGTGGCGTCCGAGATGACATCGCCGGTCAGCAGGACCTCCTTCTTGACCACGTAGGGGACTCGCGTCTCGGCCTTCGTCGTGCGGTCCACACGCCGTCCGTAGAGAACCTCGTCGCCGGGGGGCGGCCCCTCCTGGACGACCCGGGCCACGTCCACCACCTGGTCGTCGACCAGCTTGAACTCCAGCACCGCGGTCTTCCCGATGAGCGCCTTCGCCCGGGCGGGATCCTGAACGCCGGGCAGCTGGACGAGGATGCGGTTCTCGCCCTGCTTCTGGATGGTCGGCTCCGCCACGCCGAACTGGTCGACGCGGTTCCGGATGACCTTGAGTCCCTGATCCACGAAGGAGTTGCGGCGCTCCGTGATCACCTTCTCCTTGAGGGCGAGCTCGATCCGGCCCGCCGCCGGGTCCTGCGACCGCGTGTCGAACTCGACGAAGCTGGCCAGGGCCTGCTGCGCCTCCTGGAACGCCTGGGGGGAGCTGATCTGGACCACGAGCCCCGTGCGTCCCTGGCGGGTGACCTGGGCGCCGATGCCCTTCTTCTGAAGTGCCGCCCGCAGGTCCCCCGCCATGCGGTCGAGCACGTTCTCGATCCCCTTCTCGAGGTCCACGCCGAGGACCAGATGGATCCCGCCCTGGAGGTCCAGGCCGAGGTTGATCGGCTTGCGGGGCTGGCCCCGCCAGTCGCGGGGTGCGACCAGGAGCAGGGATCCCACGATGACGGCCGCCACGACGCCGATGCGAAGCCAGAGGTAGCGAGGCATGGTCGCTCCCGTCAGGCCGGGTCCGCGTCGGCCTTGCCGTCGGACTCGAACCCCGTGATCGCGCTCCTGAGACACTCCACGCGGATGGAGTCCCCGAGCTTCAGGCTGACCTTCCGGTCCGTCACGCCGACGACCGTGCCGATCAGGCCTCCGGACGTCACCACCCGGTCACCCTTCTTCAGGCTGGCGAGCATCTGCTCGCGCCTCCGACGCTCCTGCTGCTGGGGGCGAATGACGAGGAAGAAGAAGATGCCCAGCACGAGCGCGATCGGCACGAGCTGGATCAGCATGGACGCGGCGCCACCACCCGACTGCGGTGACGGCCCCATGGCGTAGGCGAGGTCGATCACGATGCCTCCTCTTGCCCGGGCGGTTCGCCACCCGGCGCGGTCACCGGCTCGGCGTCGTCCGAGCCATAGGCCTCGAGCACGGCCTGTCGGAGCGCGGCGAAGGTGCCGGCCGAGATGGCGGCGCGCAGGCCGGCCATCAAGCCGAGATAGTATGTCAGGTTGTGGAGCGTGAGGAGCCGGTACACGGTGAGCTCCCGCGCCAGGAAGAGGTGCCGGAGGTAGGCGCGCGAGAAGTGCCGGCACGCGTAGCACGGGCATGACGGGTCGAGCGGCTCGGGGGCCCGGGCATGCGCGGCGTGGCGGATGACCACCAGACCCCGGCTGGTGAACGCCTGGCCAGTCCGGGCGTGCCGGGTCGGCAGCACGCAGTCGAACATGTCCACCCCGGCTGCCACCGCGTCCACCAGGTCCCCTGGACGGCCGACCCCCATCAGGTACCGGGGCCGGTCGGCGGGGAGGGCAGCGGTCGTGAGCCCGACCAGCTCGCGCATGAGCCCCCGGGGCTCGCCGACCGCGAACCCTCCGAGCGCGTAGCCGTCGAACCCGAGCGCGCAGGTCTCCGTCACGGCCGCCCGCCGAAGATCCGGGTACATTCCGCCCTGGACGATGCCGAAGCACGCCTGGCCCGGACGCCGCCCGGCCGCGTGCGCCGCGTGCGCCCGTCGGGCCCAGCGGAGCGTGCGCCCCAGGGACGCTTCGGCCGCGTCCCGCGACGCCGGGTAAGGCAGGCACTCGTCGAGGGGATGCAGCACGTCGACCCCGAGCGCCTGTTGTACCTCGACGACCAGCTCGGGCGTGAGCAGATGCTCCGTGCCGCCGTCGAGGTGCGAGCGGAAGCGCACCCCTTCCTCACGGATGGTCCGGAGCGCGGCGAGGCTCCACACCTGGAACCCACCCGAGTCGGTGAGGATGGGCCCATCCCACGCCATGAAGCGGTGGAGACCCCCGAGCTCGGCGATCAGCGCGGGACCGGGCCGCAGGAACAGGTGGTAGGTGTTGGCGAGGACGATCTCGGCCCCGATCTCCCGGAGATCCGCGGGGGTGAGGCTCTTGACCGTTCCCAGCGTCCCGACCGGCATGAAGGCGGGCGTGGCGACGGTGCCGTGCGGGGTGTGGAGTCGGCCCCGTCGCGCCTCGCCATCCTGCGCCAGCAGCTCGAAGGATGGGGTCAAGGGCTAGCCCCCATCCGTGATCAGCATGGCGTCGCCGTAGCTGTAGAACCGGTAGCCGGCGGCGATGGCGTGAGCGTAGGCGTCGAGCACCCGCTCGCGCCCGGCGAAGGCCGAAACCAGGAGGAGCAGCGACGAGCGTGGCAGGTGGAAGTTCGTGAGGAGAGCGTCGACCGCGCGGAACCGGTGTCCGGGCACGATGGTGAGGTCGGTCCAGCCGGCTCCCGGGGCCACGCAGCCATCCGGGGCAGCCACGGTCTCGAGCACCCGGACGGTCGTCGTCCCCACCGCCACCACGCGGCGGCCCTCGCGCCGGGCGCGGCCGACCGCCGTCGCCGTGGCCTCGGAGACCTCGAACCGCTCCGCCTCCACCCGATGCTCGGCAACCCGCTCGGCACGGACGGGCCGGAAGGTGCCCGGGCCGACGTGGAGCGTCACCCGGTGGAGCTCGATGCCCCGCGCCCCGAGGGCGGCGAGCAGCGCCGGGGTGAAGTGAAGGCCTGCCGTCGGCGCGGCCACGGCGCCGGGCCGGGCCGCGTAGACGGTCTGGTAGCGCGCCCAGTCCTCGCCGCCGGGCTTCCGGTACCGGTGGATGTACGGCGGGAGCGGCGGCAGCCCATGGACCTCGAGGAACGTCTCGACCGGACCGGTCCCGTCGAGCCGGACGCGCGCCCGCCCCAGCTCCTCCCGGGCGGTCACGGTCGCCCGGGCAGCCCCGTCGGCCAGGACAACCGTCGTCCCGACCGGACAGCGCCGGGCCGGACGGAGGAGCGCGGCCCACGCGTCACCGACCGGGTGGAGCAGCAGCATCTCGACGTCGCGCTCGGTACCCTCGATTCGCCCGAGGAGCCGGGCGGGCAGGACCCGCGTGTCGTTCACCACGAGGCAGTCCCCCGCCCGCAGGAAGCGCGGGAGGTCGCTCACCCGGGCATCCCCGAGCGCGTCGGACCGCTGGTCGAGAACGAGGAGGCGCGCCGCGTCGCGCGGCTCCGCCGGCTCCTGGGCGATCCGGTCCGGGGGGAGCGCGTAGTCGAACTGGGCGAGGTCGCCGGCGACCGGGGCCGCGCTAGCCAATGCGGCTTCCCCGCTCCATGTCCTGGTCGGGACGGAGGAGGACGACCGTGTGGCCGTCGACGTAGGCCCCTAGCACGAGCACCTCGGAGACGAAGGGCCCGATCCGCTTCGGCGGGAAGTTGACGACGCACACAACCTGGCGCCCGAGCAGGTCCTCGGGCCGGTACCGGTCGGTGATCTGAGCGCTCGACCGCCGCTCCCCGAGCGGGCCGAGATCGATCCAGAGCTTGTACGCCGGCTTCCGAGCCTCCGGGAAGGGCTCGGCCCGCACGACGGTGCCAACCCGCATGTCCACTCGCTCGAAGTCGCTCCAGGTGATCTCGCTCATGGGATCTGGGGCTTGTCAGTCGCCCTCCGGCCCCCTCTCACCGCAGGGTCGCCAAGGCGGTGCCCGGATAGTAGTGCTCGAGGATCTGAGGATACGCGTATCCGCGGTCGGCCATGCCCTTGGCGCCGAACTGGGACAGGCCCACGCCATGCCCCCAGCCGCGCCCCTCGAACCGCACCACACCGTCCTGGGCGACCGGGACGAAGAGCGTGCTCTTCAACGCATCGTACCCGATCAGCCGCCGGAAGTCGGCCCCCCGGAGCGTGGCTGTCCCACGAGAGTGCTCGACGGCGAGCCGCGCGACGCGGAAGGAGGGGCTGCGCTCGAGCACCGTGAGCCGGGTCACCTGCCCCACTTCGAGCCCTCCCCGGCGGAGCCGCTCACCGATCACGGTGAGCGGGAGGGTCATGGTCCACGTGTAGTTCGGCGACTCCATGGAGAACTCGTCGCGGACGCCCTCGAGCGGGGGGACACCGTCCCCCGAGAAGACGCTCTGCGCCGCCTCGGTGAAACCGCCGGAGTCCGAGTGGTAGAAGGCCGGGAACACCCGACCCTGCCAGGTCAGCGCTTGGCCGGCCGTCGTCCGGGCGGCCTCCCGCGCGGGCGACCCCTCCGCCGCCCAGCCGGCGAAGTTCTGGTCCTGGTTGCTCGCGACGACGTGGAACGCCTTCCCCGCGGCGCGGCTCTGCTGGAAGACGGCATAGGTGCGCGCCACCACCGCCAGCGCCCGCAGGGCCTCCACGGGCCACCGCTCGGAGGCCTCACCGCGCACCGTTCCGGCGACGTATTCCTCCATGGGCAGCTCGTTCACCAGGAGGAGCCCGTCCGCCTGGCGCCATATCTCGAGCGCTCCGATGTAGTCTCGCGTGCCCACCCGGAGGGGGCCGCGTCGCACTTCGATGCGGAGGCGAGGCAGATCCACCCGCCGGGCCCCGACCACGTCCAGCCCCGGACCCGACGGCACCACGCGCAGGATGCGCGGACCGGACAGGCTGAAGAGCGCCCGCCCGGCGGCCGGGTCGAGCACCGTCACGGCCTCGGCCACGCCGATCTCCACATGACGAGCACCGTCCGCGAGCGCGATCCGGATCGGCTCGAGCGCCCGCGCGGGGCTCGCCATCCCCGCCGCGCACGCGAGCCCCACGACGACAGCCGCGATCGCCCGCCCGGCGGAGGGGCGGCGAGCCGTCCCGGTCACGCGTTCGATCATCGGCGGGAGAGAAGCGCCAGGACCAGCGTGAGCACGATGCTCAGGAGGATCGAGGTGGTCAGCGGGAAGTAGAACGACCAGTTGCCTCGCGCGAAGTGAATGTCGCCCGGCAGCCGGCCGAGGAAGGGAACCTTGCTGCCGGCGGCGCCACCCAGCCAGAGCACGCCGCCGGCGACGACCAGCACGACCCCGAGCAGCACCAGCATCCGGCCGACGCCCGCCATCGTCTCCGCCTACTCGAGGGAGAGCTGGAGAGGGCCGTCGCCCCCCTGGTGGCCGAGGTGCCGGTAGGCGGCAGGCGTCGCGCGCCGGCCGCTCGGGGTCCGCACCACCAGTCCGATCTTGAGGAGATATGGCTCGACCAGCTCCGCCAGCGTCTCCGCGTCGTCGTTGATCGTCGCGGCGATGGCCTCGAGGCCCACGGGGCCACCCCCGTAGTGCTCGACGATGGCCTGGAGAAAGCGCCGGTCCAGCCGGTCCAGGCCGCGCGTGTCGACACCTTCCATGGTGAGGGAGGCGTCGGCGACGCCGGGGCTGATGCGGCCGTCGCCCTTGACCTGCGCGTAGTCCCGGACGCGCCGGAGAAGGCGGTTGGCGATGCGCGGGGTGCCGCGGGCTCGCCGCGCGATCTCGGCGGCTCCCCCCGGCTCGATGGAGAGACCGAGGATGCCCGCCGACCGGACGACGATCCGCGCCAGCTCCTCGTCGTCGTAGAAGTCCAGGTGGTGGAAGATCCCGAATCGCTCGCGCAACGGCGCGCTCAGCATGCCAGGCCGCGTCGTGGCGCCGACCAGGGTGAACGGCTTGAGCGGGATCCGCATGGTCCGGGCGTGCATCCCGCGCTCGATGACGAAGTTGACCTCGAAATCCTCCATGGCCGGGTAGAAGAGCTCCTCGACCACGCGCGGCAGCCGGTGGATCTCATCCACGAAAAGCACGTCGCGGGGCTCGAGGCTCGTCAGAACCCCCATCAGATCGTCGCCGCGCTCGAGCGCCGGCCCCGACGTGCTCTTGAGCCCGCTCGCCATCTCGTTGGCCAGGATGATGGCGAGCGTCGTCTTGCCGAGACCCGGCGGCCCGTAGAGGAGCACGTGGTCCAGGCACTCTCCGCGCTGCCGCGCTGCCTCCACCGAGACGCGCAGGCTCTCCACCGCCTCGCGCTGGCCGATGTACTCGTCCAGGCGCTGCGGGCGCAGCGCGCGCTCGAACGGCGCCTCGTCGGCCAGCGGGGTCCCGCTCAGCAGGTTCTCGCTCACCGCGCCCCTCCTCCGCCCCGGTCCGACCCCGACGGATCCTGCCGCCCCCTGACCATCCTGCCGACACGGGTCCTGTCGCGGGCTCGCCCCAGCGGCGCCCTCGTCGGCGTCATGGCGACCCCCGGCGGGCGCGGTAGATCTCCTCGAAGAGCGCCTCGGGCGCGTCGATGTCCGGCCGCCGCGCCAGGGCCTCGCGGATCGCCTGGTCGGCCTCTCCCGGCCTGAGCCCCATCTGCCGGACCAGGATGTCGCGGACCAGCACGCGCACCCCGTCGCCCTCCTCGCGCGGCGGCAGCGGCGGCGCCTCCTCCCGCGGGAGAAGCGCGTACTTGGCCACTTTGCCCTCCAGCTGTGCGACGATGTTGCGGCACTTCTGGGGCCCGATCCCGGGCAGCCGGCGGAGGAAGCGCTCGTCCTTCCGGACGATCGCGTCCGCGATGTCGGCGATCGGCTCGACCAGCGCCCGCGCGGCGACCAAGGGCCCCACGTCCTTGACGGTGATGAGCCGCTCGAAGAACTCGCGCTCCACGTCCTTGGCGAACCCGATCAGGACGGGCCGGGGCTGGTCACGCGTGGCGTGGTAGTAGATCACGAGCTCGAGCTCGGCGGCGTCGGCGCCGTCGCCCGCCATCAGGTCCTCGAGTCCGCGGGCGACGACGGGCGGCAGCACGACCTCGTACCCCACGCCGGCCGACTCGAGGATCACGCGGCCCTCCAATCGGCGGCGCAGCCGCCCGCGGAGCGAGGCAATCATCGTCCGCCGAGCCCGCGAACCCGCGACAGGCCGGTGTAGGCGAGCGCGAGCGCGTCGGCGACGTGGCTCGGTCGCGGCGGGGCGGCCAGGGCCAGGAGGGCCTGCATGGCCCGCGCGACCTGCGCCTTGGGCGCGGCCCCCGAGGCCGTCACCGCGCGCTTGACCTCCGCCGGCGCCACCGAGACGAGCAGGACCCGCTGCCGCCGGCCGGCGAGGCAAACGACGGCCCGCGCATGACCCATCAGGATGGCGGTGCGCGGAATCGACGGCGCACTGAAGATGTCCTCGATGACCACGAGATCGGGCGCGAACCGCTCGAGCACGTCCCGGGCTCCGTCGAACAGCGCCTCGAGCCGCACCTCCAGCGGGTCCCGGGCGCTCGTCCGGATGACCCCGGTCCCGAGCACGGTGGGAACCCGGCGCCCGCCCTCGAGCGCCGCGTAGCCCGTCTCGGCCAGTCCCGGATCGAACCCGACGGCGCGCGGCGCGGGGCGCGGCGGGATGGAGGCGTCGTCCATCCCCCTCAAGCGGCTCCCTGCGCCTCCAGCACCTCGTCGGGGATGTCGAAGTTCGCGTACACGTGTTGCACGTCGTCGAGCTCCTCCAGTCCCTCGACGAGCCGCAGCACCTGCTGCGCGTCCTTGCCCTCGAGGCGGACCGTCGACTGCGGCACGTAGGTCACCTCCGCGGACTGGATCGGCACCCCGCGCCCCTCCAGCGCCCGCCGGACCTCCTCGAGATCGTGCGGCGTCGCCGTGATCTCGAAGAACGAGTCCGCGCGCCGGAGATCGGCCGCGCCGGCGTCCAGAGCCAGCCCCAGGAGCTCGTCCTCGTCTACGCGGGCGGCCTCGACCTGGATGATCCCCTTGCGGTCGAACATCCAGCCGACCGAGCCCACCTCGCCGAGGTTGCCGCTGAACTTCGTGAACGTGTGCCGGATCTCCGGCGCGGTGCGGTTCTTGTTGTCGGTCAGCACCTTGACCATGACGGCGACCCCGCCCGGCCCGTACCCCTCGTAGGTGATCTCCTCGTAGGTCTCGCCCGGCAGCTCGCCCGTCCCCTTCTGGATGGCGCGCTTGAGGGTGTCGGCGGGCATGTTGACCGCCTTCGCCTCCTCGATCGCGGTCTTGAGTCGCATGTTCATCTTCGGATCCCCGCCGGCCCGCGCCGCGGTCGTGATCTCCCGGACGAGCTTGGAAAAGACCTTGCCCCGGTGCTGGTCCGTCTTCGCCTTCTTGCGCTTGATCTGGGACCACTTCGAGTGACCGGACATCGTCTCACCCCTCTCCGTTCCCCGGGGGGAAAACCATCCCCCGTCTCCGCGTGCCGCCAGCCGATCGGTTCGCTGGCTTCCCGTTACCAGGCGGGCTCGCGCTCGAGGCTCTCCTTGAGCGCGTGCACGCGCTCCACACGCGCCGCCTGGCGCTTGTCCGCCGCGTCCCGCTCCTGCTGCTCGACCGCGGTCGCCGCCTCTAGCGGTGGAAGCGGCCCGCCCGCCCCGCGCAGCTTGACGAACGTCAGGTACGCCGTGCAGGTGTGCCGGATGTCACCCGTGAACGGCACCTCGGCGAGCACCTGGATCTCCACTTCCATCGACCGCGTCCCCACGCGCGTCAGGGCGCCTCGGAGCGTGAGCATGTCGCCCACCCGGATCGGCGCGTAGAACTCCAGCGCGTCCATCGACGCCGTCGCGAGGGGAGCCCGCGCATACCGCACCGCGAGGATCGCGGCGACCTCGTCCACCGTGAGGAGCAGGCGTCCCGCGAACATCAGTGTCCCGTGCAGCGCGTCCTCCGGGAACACGAACCGATGCTGCTCGAATCGCCAGTGGAAGCCCTCCGTCTCGTCTTTCACCTCGCGCGCCCGCTCGGCCCGCGAGGCGAGCCGCGCCCGACGCGCCTCGCGCCGGGCCCGCGCGGCCTCGATGACGCCGACCTCCCCGGGGTCGGCGGGAACGATGCGCGCCGCGACCGGTCGCGGCTGAACCGCCTCGTCGATGGCGACGAACACCATGTGCGACGAGAGCGTCACGTGGCGCTCCCCGGTCGCCGCGTTCTCCGAATAGACCCGGACCCCGACCTCGAGCGACGTGCGCCCCACGTACTCCACCCGGGCCCGGAGGATCGCGATCTCCCCCACCCGCACGGGGTGAAGGAAGTCGATCTCATCCATCGCGCCCACCGTCACCGGACCGCGAGCCACGCGGGACGCGGCCAGGGTTCCCGCGGTGGCGATCCAATCCATCATCCGCCCGCCGTAGATCTGGCCCGGTGCGCCCGCGTACTGAGGGAAGACGTACTGGACCATCTCGGCGACGGTCTCACGAACCGTGGGCACCAGCGACTCCTCCGTGGTTTGGCCCGTCGTGGCCCGTCGTGTGGGAGGCCGACTCATTGTAGCCGCGGCTCTGGCCCCCGGCAAACCACGCCGCGAGCCCTTCGTCCGTGGGCGCTCCGCCGGGACCGGGCCGGCGACGACACCCGAGCCCGCGGGACGCGCCGGGGCGGGGGCGTCAACGAGGCCTGCGCCGGACTGGCGGACTGCTGTCAGCCGTGGCCAATCTCACGGACGTGCGGGCGGCGGCATCCCCGAGAGCGGGTTCAGTGGAGCTCGCGGCGGCGCGGGCACGGGCGGAGGTTCGAGCCCCATGCGCTCGAGGCGATGCAGCCCACCAGAGTCCAGGTTCAGGCCCCGCACTTCGGGTCGAGCCACCATCCACTGGAGCCGGACGTAGAGCGGCACGTACGGCAGCTCCTCGCCGAGGAGCCCCTGGAGCCGCTGATAGAGCCGGAAGCGTTCGGGCCGGAACCCGAGTTGGCCCGCGCGCGAGAGCATGCCATCGACCAGCGGGCTCCGGAGGAAGGCGACGTTGGTCGCGCTCCCGGGCGTGGCTCCGTCGGTGGCCAGGAGCCGCCGGAAAAAGATGTCGGGGTCGTTCACCTCGAGCGTCTCCTCGTGGAGCGTCAGCTCCGCCGCGCCCTGCCGCGCGGCGGTCTCCGCCGCGTCCGGTGGCTCCAGCCGCACCTGTACCCGGAAGCCCACGGCGCCCAGCGAGACCCGGATCGCGTCGGCGATGCCCGCAGCCTCGGGCCCGGAGACCTGGTCCGACGCGAGGAGGGTCAGCGTCGGGTCGACCGGAGCGACCTGCGCCAGCAGGCGCCTCGCTCGCGTGGGGTCGAAGAGGAGGGTGCTGGCGTCGCGCGCTGCCCACGCGCCGGGCGGCAGCCAGGCGGCGTGCGGCACCGCCCACTGACCGAGCGCCGGACGGAGGAGCGCGGGATCGAGGGCGAGCGCCACGGCCTGGCGCACCGTCTTGCGGCTGGTGAGGCCCCGGTCGGTCCGAAGCGCCAGGAGCCCGACCCGCCGGGTCGGACCGGACATGACCTGGAGGCCCACCGCGGCCCAGGCCGGGGGGGCGGCGAGCAGCGCCGCATGGAGAGGACCGCCGGGAGCGAGCCCGGCGAGGGCGGCCACGTCATCCGCGACCGCGTGCAGGATCAGGCGGGCGCTCTGGGGCGGGTCCCCTCGCCAGACCGGCGCCGCTTCCAGCGCGAGCCGATCGGGTGTGAGCTCGACGGCCCGGTAGGGCCCGCTCCCGACCCGCGGGCCGCTGGGCCGCGCGACGGCGATTGCGAGGCCGGGATGGGCCAGGAGCGCGAGCAGCGGCGCGTACGGCTGCCCCACGACGATCTGGACCGACGCGCCCTCACCGCGTCGCACCTCCCGGACGACCCGCCCCGCGCCGCGGAAGGGGCGGACCCAGGTGGGCGCGCCATCCGGGGGCTCGTCGGCGGAGATCCGCTCGGCGAGGGTCGCGACGACCTCATCGGGCCCGAGCGGGGTGCCGTCGTGAAGCTGGACGTCCTGGCGGAGCCGGAAGGTCCAGACCAGCCCGTCGCGGGAGACGGTCCACGCCGTCGCAAGAGCGGGCTCGATGTCGCCTCGCTCGCCGAATGCGACCAATCCCTGGTAGAGAAGGCGCATCGCCAGGAGCTGGGACGACGCCGTGGCCTCCGCCGGATCCAGACTCGCAGGAACGCGCGGCACGCCGACGTGAAGCTCGCCGGCCGGCGCCGCACCGGCGACGCGGGTGACGGCGAGCAGCACGATGAAGCTGACAAGGAATGCCGCACGCGCCGGACTCCGGGGACACCGACGCCGTCGAGCAGCCCTGGGGCGCATTGGCGTCCATTATAGAGACGTCTCCGCTCCGCAGACCCGTCTCGCACGGGCGCCATTCGACCGGCACCCAACTCGTCGCTGGCACCGGCGTTGCACGGTTTCGGGCGTCGGGAGGCAGCGCGATGGCAGCCGCGCGACCGAACTGGGGCGGGAATGGCTCCACAACTTGACTTTTTTTTCCGGCGCCGCCTATAGTTGCTCAAGCTGGCGGGGACAGAGTCGCCCGCGCCGGGCCCGGCCGACGCGGCGCGGTCGCGGTCCTCGCCGAGAGGGACGGGAGGCCATGAAAGAGTTCGAAAAGAAGGCGAATCCTCCCCGTGACTCCGAGGGTGTCAAGGGTCTGTCAAAATTCCTGCCAATGACGGAATCCGCCTACCGCCGTCGCCTGACGGAGTACGAGATCCAGATCCAGGATCTCCAGGCCCACGCCCGGGCCATGGAGACGGAGGTCGCGCATCTCCGGAAGAAGCTCGAGGAGATTCCCAAGGACTTCGTCGTCCTGGAGAACAAGCTGCGGGAAGCGAACCGGCAGCTGGTCCAGGCCTTCAACCAGAACGAGAAGCTCGTGAACACGCTCTACGAGGCGCGCGAGCAGATCTCCTCCCTGAAGGAGGAAG
The DNA here is from genome assembly GCA_041497395.1 of Methylomirabilia bacterium. Classification (GTDB taxonomy): domain Bacteria; phylum Methylomirabilota; class Methylomirabilia; order Rokubacteriales; family DASRDR01; genus DASRDR01. Next base: position 8,844 of record JBGQGN010000001.1, on the reverse strand, counting down.
TCGACAAGCTCTGCGCGCCACCCTCCAGCTACGGCGTGTTCCTCTCGCTGAACGACGACGGCACGGTGAACATCCTGTCGAGCGGGCGCAAGGTCAAGGTGAACCTCCACCCGTCCATCGCCAGGGAATCGATCAAGCCGGGGCAGGAGCTCGTCCTCAACGAGGGGCTGAACGTCATCGAGGCGGCGGGCTACGAGATCCAGGGCGAGGTCGTCATCATGAAGGAGACCCTGGACGAGGCGCGCGCGGTCGTCACGGTGCGGGCGGACGAGGAGAAGGTCGCGGTCATCGCGGAGCCGCTCCGTCCCGCAAAGCTCAAGGTCGGCGATCACCTCCTCATGGACTCGAAGTCGGGCTACCTCCTGGAGAAGCTGCCGAAGAGCGAGGTCGAGGACCTGGCTCTCGAGGAGGTCCCGGACATCCAGTACGAGGACATCGGCGGCCTCACGTCCCAGATCGAGGCGATCCGGGACGCGGTGGAGCTCCCGTACCTCTACGCCGACTACTACCGCGAGCACAAGCTCGCGCCGCCCAAGGGCGTCCTCCTCTACGGGCCGCCGGGGTGCGGCAAGACGATGATCGCCAAGGCGGTCGCGAACAACCTGGCGGAGAAGGTCTCGGAGAAGCGCGGGGAGAAGATCAAGGGCTTCTTCATGAACATCAAGGGCCCCGAGCTCCTCAACAAGTACGTGGGCGAGACGGAGCGGAAGATCCGCGAGATCTTCGTCAAGGCCAAGGAGAAGGCCGCCGAGGACGTGCCCGTCGTCGTCTTCTTCGACGAGATGGACGCCCTCTTCCGTACGCGCGGCTCGGGGATCTCCTCCGACGTCGAGACGACCATCGTGCCGCAGCTCCTGGCCGAGATCGACGGGGTCGAGGGGCTCAAGAACGTCATCGTGATCGGCGCCTCCAACCGGCAGGACCTGATCGATCCCGCCATCCTTCGGCCCGGGCGGCTCGACGTGAAGATCAAGATCGACCGGCCGGACCGTCAGGCGGCGGCCGACATCATGGCGAAGTACCTCACGCCGGACATCCCGATGCACCAGCAGGAGCTCGGGCCCCACGGCGATGACATCTCGGCGGCCATCACGCGGCTCATCGAGATGGCGGTCGACGCCATGTACACCGTCGCGGACGAGAACCGTTTCCTCGAGGTCACCTACGCGAACGGGGACAAGGAGATCCTGTACTTCAAGGACTTCGCCTCGGGCGCGATGATGGAGTCGGTCGTGCGTCGCGCCAAGAAGCTTGCGCTCAAGCGGTACATCGCGACCGCCGAGAAGGGCGTCAAGGTCGACGACCTGCTGGCGGCCGTGCGCGAGGAGTTCAAGGAGAACGAGGACCTGCCCAACACGACCAACCCCGACGACTGGGCGAAGATCGCGGGGAAGAAGGGCGAGCGGATCGTCTACGTCAAGCCGCTCACGGGCGAGAGCAAGGACAAGCACCGGCCCGTGGAGCGTCAGCCTGCCGGCCAGTACCTGTAGGCGGCAGGGGTGAGGGAGCGCGGGTCGCCCCCTCACCCCTTTTCTGTCGGCCGCGGCCCCACCGGGGCGCCGGAGGGCGCCGGTAGGCACGGGTGACGCGGACCGGCGCGAGGACGGCATGGCCATCCTGAAGGTGATGGGGATCGAGACCGAGTACGGGATCACGGTCCGCAACCAGGCGGACTTCAACCCGATCCTGTCCTCCCTCCTCCTCATCAACTCCTACGAGACCTACCGGACCGCACGCATCCGCTGGGATTACGAGGCCGAGAGCCCGCTCAGGGACGCCCGGGGGTTCGAGTACGCCGAGGAAAAGGAGCTCCCGTCCAAGGAGGAGTCGCGCCTCATCAACCTGATCCTCCCGAACGGGGCCCGGTTCTACGTCGACCACGCCCACCCCGAGTACTCGACCCCGGAGTGCACGAACCCGCGGGACCTCGTGGTCTGGGACCGGGCGGGCGAGCGAATCCTCGACCTGGCCCGCCGGCGCGCGGAAGCGGCCTCCCCGCCCGAGCAGCGCATCCTCATCTACAAGAACAACACCGACTCCAAGGGCAACAGCTACGGCACCCACGAGAACTACCTCATGGACCGGCGCTGCCCCTTCACGCGAATCGTCCAGTACATGATGCCCTTCCTGGTCACGCGCCAGATCTTCACCGGCGCGGGCAAGGTCGGGTCGGAGAACAACCTCGAGTACACCGAGTACCAGGTCTCCCAGCGTGCCGACTTCCTCGAGACGGAGGTCGGCCTCGAGACGATGCATTCCCGCCCCATCATCAACACCCGGGACGAGCCGCACGCCGATCCCGAGAAGTACCGCCGGCTCCACGTGATCGTGGGCGACGCCAACATGTCGGAGGTGGCGAACTACCTGAAGGTCGGGACCACGGCGATCGTCCTGTCCATGATCGAGGACGACTTCATCGACCGGGACCTCTCGCTGGACAGTCCGGTCCAGGCCTTCCGCCAGGTCTCACGCGACCTCGCCTGCCGGTCGACGCTTCGCCTCCGCGACGGGCGGACCGTGACGGCCATCGACCTCCAGCGGGAGTTCCTGGAGCTGGCCCACCGCTACTACCGGGACCGGGAGCTCGATCCCGTGACGAAGGACGTCCTCGTGCGGTGGGAGCACGTGCTGGACCGGCTCGCCCAGGATCCGATGTCGCTCAGCCGCGAGCTCGACTGGGTGATCAAGCTCGATCTCCTCGAGAGCTACCGCGCCAAGCACGGAGTGGGCTGGACGGATTCCCGGGTGGCGATGATCGACCTCCAGTACCACGACATCCGGCCGAGCAAGGGCCTCTACTACAAGCTCGAGCAGTCCGAGGCGGTCGAGCGAATCGCGAGCGACGAGGAGATCGCGCGAGCGGTCAACGACCCCCCGCGCGACACGCGGGCCTACTTCCGGGGGATGTGCCTCCAGCGCTACTCCGAGGACATCGTCTCGGCCTCGTGGGACTCGGTCCTCTTCGACCTCAAGGAGGGGCCGCTGAAGAAGATCTTCATGCTCGAGCCGCTGCGGGGCACCGAGGCCCTCGTGCGCCGGCTGTTCGACCAGTCGCCGACCGCGCGGGATCTCCTCAAGAACATCTCGAAGCCGACCATCGTCTAGGGCCGGACACCAGGGGCGTCGGAAGGCGCGGCTCCCGGCCAAGCCCGGTTGTATAATCCCCCCTACAGATGGCCCCCATGCACGAGTCCTGGCAAGGTCTCTTCGGGCGCTACGTGAACCGGAGCTTCGTGGATCTCCTGCGCCAGGAGGCACCGGACTTGCTCGTCTCGCGCCCCGGCGTGAGCGGGGCGGCTCCCCATGCAGATCCCCACGGCCTGCCGGGCGTCCCGACCGGGACGACGATCCTCGCGCTACGGTACGCCGACGGCGTCATCGTCGCCGGCGACCGGCAGGCCACCGAGGGCTACCAGGTCGCCCACCGGCGGATCGAGAAGGTCTACAAGACCGATGAGTACTCCGCGGTCGCGATCGCCGGCGCGGCCGGGCCGGCGATCGAGATGGCCCGCCTGTTCCAGACGGAGCTCGAGCACTACGAGAAGGTGGAGGGCGACGGCCTGTCGCTCGAAGGCAAGGCGAACAAGCTCGGCCAGATGATCCGGATGAACCTCCCGATGGCGATGCAGGGCCTCGTGGTCGTGCCCATCTTCGCCGGCTACGACCTGCGCCGCGCCGAGGGACGGATCTTCAACTACGACGTCACGGGAGGCCGGTACGAGGAGACCGACTACGCGGCGACCGGGTCGGGCGGCAAGGACGCGCGCACCACGCTCAAGAAGCTGTACCGGGCGGGCGCGTCGCGTGTCGACGGGATCCGCTGGGCGGCCGAGGCACTCGTCGACGCGGCGGAGGAAGACGTGGGGACGGGCGGCCCCGATTTCACCTACGGGATCTTTCCGACCGTGAAGGTGATCACCCGCGCCGGGTTCGAGGAGGTCGCCGAGGCCGAGGTCCGAGCCCAGTGCGAGGCCGTGGTGGCGGCGCGGCGCCAGGGACGCTGATCCATGCCCCTTCCCTACTACGTCTCGCCCGAGCAGATGATGAAGGACAAGGCCGAGTATGCCCGCAAGGGCATCGCCCGCGGCCGGTCCATCGTCGCCCTCGAGTACCAGGATGGCGTGCTCCTGGTCGCCGAGAATCCCTCCACCCTGCTCCACAAGATCTCCGAGATCTACGACCGGATCGCCTTCGCCGGGGTCGGCAAGTACAACGAGTTCGAGAATCTCAGGATCGCGGGGGTGCGGCACGCCGACCTCCGCGGCTACTCGTACCACCGCGAGGACGTGACCGCGAAGGCGCTCGCCAACGCCTATTCCCAGGCGCTCGGGAACATCTTCACCGAAGGGCTCAAGCCGTTCGAGGTCGAGGTGCTGGTCGTCGAGGTGGCCGACGGCGCCAACGGGAAGAACGAGATGTACCATGTCCTCTACGACGGCTCGATCGAGGATGAGCGCAACTACGCGGCAATGGGCGGCCAGGCGGAGGAGATCCGCCGCTTCCTCAAGGAGCACTACCGAGAGGGCCTCCCCCTCGCCGAGGCGGTGCGGCTGGGGATCCGTGCGCTGACGGTCGCGCAGAACAAGACGCTGACGGACCGCGACCTCGAGGTCGCGGTGCTCGACCAGAAGCGCGAGCGCCGGAAGTTCCGGCGCGTCGCCAACGGTGAGCTCCGCGCGATCCTCGGGCGTCCCGACCCGCCAGAGGGGGGCCGGCCCATGGGGACCTCATGAAGCGACGCATCTTCGGCCTCGAGAACGAGTACGGGCTGACCTGCACGCTGAACGGTCAGCGCCGGCTCTCCCCGGACAACGTCGCCCGCTACCTCTTCGAGAAGGTCATTCCGGGAGCCCGCAACGCCAACGTCTTCCTGGAGAACGGGGCGCGGCTCTATCTCGACACCGGCTTCCACCCGGAGTACGCCACGCCGGAGTGCGACGACGTGATGGACCTGGTCGTCTACGACAAGGCCGGCGAGCGCATCGTCGAGGACCTCCTGCACCAGGCGGAGAAGCGGCTCCGTGAGGACGGGATCTCGGGGAACATCCTCCTCTTCAAGAACAACACGGACTCGGCGGGCAACTCGTACGGCTGCCACGAGAACTACCTGGTGTCGCGCGACGTCTCGTTCCAGCGGCTCGCCGAGGCGCTGATCCCGTTCTTCGTGACCCGCCAGATCTTCGCGGGCGCCGGCAAGGTCCTCCAGACGCCGCGGGGCTTCCACTATTGCCTGTCGCAGCGCGCCCAGCACATCTGCCAGGAGATCTCCGGCGCCACCACCTCGTCCCGCTCCATCATCAACACGCGCGACGAGCCCCACGCGGACGCGGAGAAGTACCGGCGGCTCCACGTGATCGTCGGCGACTCGAACATGTCGGAAGTCGCGACCTACCTCAAGGTCGGCACCACCGCCGTGGTCCTCGACATGATCGAGGACGGCTATTTCGACCGGGACTACAGCCTCCAGTCGCCGGTCCAGGCCATCCGGGACATCTCCCACGACCCTGGGCTCCGGGAGCCGGTGAAGCTCAAGGACGGGCGCACCATGACCGCCCTCGAGATCCAGAAGGAGTACCTGGAGGCCTGCCGCGCCTACGCGCAGCACGTCGACGCCGACCCGGTGACGCGCGACGTCCTGGATCGCTGGACCGACATGCTCACCCGGCTCGAGACGGACCCCAACCAGTGCGACCGTGAGGTCGACTGGGTCATCAAGCGTCAGGTGATCGAGGACTACATGACCCGGCACCGGCTGTCCTGGCGGGACCCCCGCGTGTCCCTCATCGACCTCCAGTACCACGACATCCGGCCCTTCAAGGGCGTCTACTACCTGCTGGCACGGAACGACCGCGTCGATCGGCTGGCGCGCGACGAGCAGGTGGAGGTGGCCAAGCACACGCCTCCCCAGACGACGCGCGCCCGGCTCCGGGGCGAGTTCATCCGCCGGGCGAACCTCAAGGGCAAGGATTACCGGGTGGACTGGGTCTACCTCAAGCTGAACGATCCCGAGCGCGAGACGATCCTCTGCAAGGACCCGTTCCAGGCTCACGACGAGCGGGTGGAGCGTCTGATCCGGTCGTTCTAGCCGGAGCGCCCCCGGCCGGCCGCCCGGTGATCGGCTCCCGCAGCACGCTCGACTGGAGGCCCGGGGGAATGCGCCCCGGGAGCCGGACGCGCCCGCGTCAGTCCGGCATGCCCGCCATGTCGACGGGCGCGTAGTACCGGCGGCTGCCGAGCGCCTCGACGCGCGACCAGAACTCCGGGCCCGCCGCCAGCCCGCGCGCATCGACCGCCGCCGTCTGACGCCAGATGTTCCACGAGTCCGGGTGCAGGCGGCGGGCTTCCTCGAACTCGGCTTGCGCCGCGGACTCCTGGCCTCGTCTCAGCAGGTGCTGTCCCAGACGAAAATGCGCGTGCGCTCGGGCGACGCTCTCGTCCGGCAGGGTCAGATGGGCGGTCGCTTGCTCCGGACCGAACACGTGGACGCTCGACCGACCCTGGATCACCCAGTCGCGGACGGCGTCGACGTAGGTGCGCTTGGCTCGGCTGGTCATCGCGGCCACCTCATCGGGGACCTTCCGGGTCGTGCGATCCATGGACCGGAATCCCTCGTAGGCGCCGGCGCTCTCGGTCGGTCGCACGATGTGCCCGGTCTCGTCGATCCAGACCGCCTGCGGCACGTTGACCATGTTGTAGAGCTCGGCCACCCGGTGATCGTGGTCGATGACGCACGGATAGCTCGGCTTCGCGGCCTCGATCCAGGGCCGGGCCGCGTCGGAGGCTCGATCCATGGCCACGGCCACGACCGTGAAGCGGCGGGCCTTCAGGTCTTCGTAGAGGGCCTGCCAGACCGGCAGGTCACTGCGGCAGCCTCACCAGGAGGCCCACGTCACCAGCAGCACCTTCGTCCCGCGATGATCCGACAGGGCGTGCATGCGCCCGTCGAGATCGGGAAGCGCGAAGTCCGGCGCCAGGAGCGACCGGAGAGCGCGGGCCCGCTCGGCGGCCCCGGTGCCCAGCACCCAGACCTGCCCTGTGCCATCGCGCACCACCGGATGGCCGACGTGCCGCCAGAAGGCGGCGAGGTCGACCGCGTCGCCTCGGATGACGTCGGCCTCGCGGCCGCGTGGCACCGGGACGCAGGCTCCCTCACGGCAGAGTCCCTCGGGCGTGAGCGTCCAGCCCGTCGCCCGGTGAACGTCGGCGCTCGACAGCCAGAGACCCTCGCCGACGACGCGCGCCGCGGCGATCTCTGTTTCCCGCTCCTCGTGGATGACCGTGACCATCGCTCCCTCCGCTGATCGGCGTGCTCCGCACAGGCCTCATGTTGGCACTCGGGGCGCCGCGCGCCCCTGCGGCACCGTCCGATCGTGTCACGCGAGTGTGCGTGCGTCAAAATGGAGCTCGCGCCCCCGCGCCCGCTCGGATTCCTTCATACCCCAGGTGCTACGATCGGCTCCGTGCCCGGACTCTCGCCCGCGCTCCCGTCGTATCGCTTCGTCGCCCTCGCGCTGATCATGGCCGTGCAGACCGCGAGCAACCTCGGAGCGCTCGGTCTGCCCGCGCTGGCTCCCTTGCTCCGGGACGACCTCGGCCTCACCCGACAGGAGGCGGGCTCGTTCCTGTCGGCCTTCTACGTCGGGGGGGCGCTGACGTCGTTTCCCGCGGGCAGGCTCGCGGATCGCATCGGCGTGCGCTGGACGCTGCTGGCAGGCCAGGCCCTCGTCGGGGTCTGCTTCGCCCTGATGGTCCTGGCGCCCGGCTACCCGAGCCTCCTGGCGCTGGTCACGCTGGCGGGCGTCGGCTTCGGCACCGTCAATCCCACCTCCACCAAGGGCGTCCTCGTGTGGTTCCCGGCGCGGAGCCGCGCCACGGTCGTCGGCGTGAAGCAGGCGGGATTCCCCCTGGGCGGCGCGCTGGGCGCGCTGGCGCTCCCCACGCTGGCGATCCGGGCGAGCCTCGGCTGGCGCGGCGCGCTGGCGGTCGCGGCCGGGATCATCGCCCTGTCCGCCGCGGCGGTGGGCCTCGGGTACCGCGAGCCGCCGCGGGAATCCGCCCACGCGGGCGGCGGCGGCCCGGGCCCGCGGCCGCGCGTCGTGCTCGCGAGCCGGCCCATCTGGCTCGTCTCGTGGGCGACCTTCCTCTACGCGGCGGTTCAGGTGTCGTGGATCAGCTACGCGCCGCTCTACCTCTCCGAGGTCGTGGGGCTCTCGGTCATCGGCGCCGGCGCGGTGCTCGGGCTCGCCCAGGCTGGCGGGATCCTCGGCCGCGTGGGCTTCGGCGTACTCTCGGACCGCGTGCTCGGCGGGCGGCGGCTGATCGTCCTGCTGGCGGCGGGGATCGCCAGCGGCGTCCTCTGTCTCGCGACCGGCGGGCTCGAGCCCGGCTCGCCGGCGACGTGGCTCGCCCTGGTCGCGCTGGCCTTCGGCGTGGCCGGGATCGGGTGGAACGGCGTGCACCACACGCTCGTGGCCGAGCTCGCCGGCCGCGAGTCCGCGGCGACCGCCGTCGGCCTCTGTCTGGCCGTCTCGTCGCTCGGTGTGATCGCGGGAGCGCCGCTCGTCGGGGCGCTCGCCGACCGCCTCGGCAGCTACGGGCCGGGCTGGATCGCGCTCGCCGGCGCGATGGCGGTCGCCGTGCTCCTCCTTCTCGGCGTCCGCGAGCCGACCGGGGAGGCGTGGCACTGAGCCCAGCGCGCCCCGGACGCGTATAATTCGGAGTCGTGGCCGCCCCGGCTCGAGTCGCGACCGGCTCCCGCGTCTTCTACGGCTGGGTCGTCCTCGCGGCGTCGGTCGCCATCATCGCCGTCGGCACCGGCACCATCTTCTCGCTGGCCGTGTTCCT